>CAZXTH010000241.1:0-5670 GCA_964643585.1 uncultured Pseudoalteromonadaceae bacterium | reverse complement strand
TTAACGTAACCGGATTGCACATTCACACCGGTTCGGAAATAAGCGATTGCTGAATTGCTGATTTAAGTTCGATTACGGCAGCATTATATTGCTGTGATTCAATATAGCGCTGCGCGTCTTCATAATGTGCCTGACTGTCTTTTTTGCCACAACCGGAAACGGCTAGAGCCAATATAACAGCAGTCAGTACGCCTGACTTTTTCATGTAACACTCCTTGTTCTATTGTCATCCGTGTCAGTGGTTGGTCAGCCGAAGATACCCCTGGTATCTATAACGACCTTAGTAGCCACATCAACAGGTTGCAGCGTTTTAAATTGTTTATGATCAACCAGTACCAGCAGAATATTGGCTTGTTCCAGAGCCTGTGGCAGAGGAGTTAACCGGTCGTTATAAGCAGACATAGATGCCGGCAGTGCCTTGATATTGGGTTCGACCAGTAGTATCTCACCAATATTTTCTTCCAGCAGGTGTTTTGCAATATCCAGCGCCGGGCTTTCACGCAGATCATCAATATCCGCTTTAAATGCTAATCCCAGACAGGCAATAACCGGCTTCTTGAATTGATCTGCTGCTTTCTTCACTTTTTCAGTGACATACAGCGGTTTATAGTCATTAATTTCACGTGCTTTACGGATAATCAGTGCTTGCTCTGGCGCTGAATCAACAATAAACCATGGATCAACGGCAATACAGTGACCACCAACACCGGGGCCCGGGTTCAGGATATTAACCCGTGGGTGACGATTAGCCAGTTTGATCAGTTCCCAGACATTGATTTTCAACTTGTCGCAAATCATCGAAAGCTCGTTAGCAAAAGCAATGTTAACATCACGGAACGAGTTTTCGGTCAGTTTGGCCATTTCTGCAGTACGGGCATTGGTTTTCAGACATTCGCCGCGTACAAACAGGTGATACAGTTCAATGGCCTTTTCTGCACATCTAGGGGTAATGCCGCCGATAATCCGGTCGTTACTGACCAGCTCTTGTAATACCCTGCCAGGTAGTACCCTTTCTGGGCAGTGAGCAATAAAGACATCGGCTTTGTCCGGGTCTTGATGTGGCAGCTTAAGGTCAGGGCGCAGTTGCTCCAGCCATTGGCAAATTTGTTCTGTTGTGCCAACCGGTGAGGTTGATTCCAGCACAATCAGGTCGCCATGTTTAATGACGGGAGCGATGTTTTCCAGAGCGGCTTTGATATAACTGAGATCCGGGCTTTTGTTTTCTTTAAATGGGGTAGGGACTGCAATAAGGAAGGCGTCTGCTGGCTCCGGGGTAAGGGATGCTTTCAGCTTGCCGGTGGTTACTGCGGCTTGCACCAGCATATCCAGATCCGGCTCGACAATATGGATTTTTCCCTGGTTAATGGTATTGACGGCATGCTCTGACACATCAATACCTATGACTTCCACTCCTCTGGAGGCAATAACTGCGGCTGTAGGTAAGCCGATATAACCCAACCCAATGACTGACACGCGGGAAATATTTTGCATCATATTGTTATCCTGTTTAAAAACCGGTACGACAAGCCAGACAATCAGGCTGCCTGTTTTTCGGCAATAAATTTACTGAGCTGGCCGAAGCTTTCAAACACTTCTGCTGATATTTCATCATCATTAATCTGAATACCCAGTTGCTCTTCAATTTCAGTAATTACCGACATAATCGCCATTGAATCAAATTCCGGAATGGCACCCAGTAATGGCGTATCCGCAGTGAACTGGCGGTCGGTTTGTAAAATGGTACGCAGAATATCTGATAGCAGAGCCTGATAAGACATTTGTTCTGATCCTTGAGTAAAAAACAGTCCATAAATAACCATGCTATACGCATAATACTCACTAGCTAAAAATTGCCTGCATCCATCACCTTACTCACACTAACACGCCGTAAATACATCCTTGTAGGCTCGATTCAGGCATCCCTGCCTTCAACGGTTAGCTTAGAGTAAGCTGATTTCTGCTTAACTAATTTGTTCTGTGCTGTACGACATAGTAAACAACCTGATTTCTATGTTGTTACCGACCATGATATATTGCAGTCGGTTTTTTGATAAAACTGTTTTATTATTGCACACAAAGGGAATGAATGTGAAAGGTCTGAAGGATTCTATGACCAAAAATATCCACGATATTATCGCAGGCTCTGTTCAGCGTTTTCCTCTGCAACCTGCTTTAAAGCATAAATCGGCAGTCTTAACTTATCCTGAATTATATCAGTCAATTATCCGGGCTGGCTGCAGGTTTCAGCAACTTGGGTTACAACGTGCTGAACGGGTGGCGGTATATCTGCCTAAACAGTTTGAGACTGTCTTCAGTATCTTCGGTGCTTCTGCTGCCGGAGGTGTTTTTGTGCCGGTTAATCCGGTACTGAAAGCTGAACAGGTCGAGCATATTCTGCGGGATTGTAATGTCCGGATTCTGGTCACCAGCAGTGAGCGTTTTAACCTGTTACAGCCGGTGCTGGCGCAATGCACCGACTTACATACTGTGTTGCTGACAGATGCTTCTGCAGACTGGCAGCAACAGCATGGGCATTACCATAGTTATGCGTTTATGCCTGATGGCGCTGACAATGGGGTATTAGTTGTTCGTAGCCATACTGATGCTGATATGGCCGCTATTCTTTATACCTCTGGCAGTACCGGTAAACCCAAAGGGGTGGTGTTATCGCACCGCAATATGCTGGTGGGGGCAGAAAGTGTTTCAACATATCTGCGTAACACTGAACAGGATGTGTTATTGGCATTATTGCCACTCAGTTTTGATTATGGGCTAAGCCAGCTGACTACGGCATTTCTGACCGGCGCCTGCGTGGTGCTATTGGATTTTTTCCTGGTACAGGATGTTGTACGAACGGTACAGCAGCATCAGGTTACCGGTATTGCTGCTGTGCCTCCTTTGTGGGCACAAATAGCCAAAGCCAACTGGCCGCAGGGCAGTAGCAGCAGTGTGCGTTATTTCACTAACTCTGGCGGTGCCATGCCTGCTGCGTTATTGAGTCAGTTACAGCAAACCTTTCCACAGGCTCTGCCATATTTGATGTACGGCCTGACAGAAGCCTTCCGTTCTACTTATTTACCGCCGGAGCAGCTGGCATATCGCCCAGGTTCTATGGGGAAAGCTATTCCTAATGCAGAAATACTGGTAGTAAGGGAAGATGGCAGCCTGTGCGGGCCTAATGAGCCAGGAGAACTGGTGCACCGCGGGCCACTGGTCAGTATGGGGTACTGGAATTCACCGGAAAAAACGGCTGAACGTTTTAAATTTGATCCGCTGCTACCTGCCGGAATTACCGTGCAGCCATTAGCAGTGTGGTCTGGTGATACTGTGCGCTGTGATGATGAAGGTTATTTGTATTTTATTGGTCGGCGGGATGAAATGATCAAAACCTCCGGTTACCGGGTTAGCCCGACAGAAGTTGAAGAGGCTGTATACCGGTTGGATCCTGCTCTGATTGATGTCGCCGCTATTGGAGTGCCCCACCCGGAACTGGAGCAGGCTATTTTGATTCTTTATGCCTGCCGTGATGATTATCAGCCGGATGAAACGGCCTGGCTGAACCAGCTAAAGCGTAACCTGCCGAATTTTATGGTGCCAAAAGTGCTGTTGCGCCAAGGTGCTATGCCGAAAAATGCCAACGGCAAGATCGACCGTAAGAGTCTGGCAGCACTTTATCAGAGCTATTTTGCCAGAGAGGATGTATCTACAGGTGTAACAGGAACCGTACAATGAGTGCAAATGGACAGGCCCCACAACATGAGACAATGAACCAGTTCCGGCAGCAGCATGGGCAACTGCTTGTTGCCGGTTTTACTATGCAGCAGTTAAGCAAGCTGTGCGGTAAGGAAGCGTTTTATGTTTATGACCGCTCAGTCATTAATGCCCAGGTTGAGCGTTTCCGGCAGGCAATTCCTTCCCGCATCCATTTGCATTATGCCGTAAAGGCAAATCCGTATTGGCCGGTTATTCAACATCTTGCATCACGGGTAGATGGATTTGATGTGGCGTCAGCTAAAGAAATGCTGCTGGCTTTGCAAACCGGGATGAATGTCCGTGATATCAGTTTTGCCGGACCGGGAAAAACCGATGATGAACTGGCAGCAGCTATTGTTGCCGGTGTCACGCTGAATATTGAATCTACCGGAGAATTGCAACGGGTTATTACGTTGGCGCAGCAACTGCAGCTGCTACCACAGGTTGCCTTGCGGGTGAACCCAGGGTTTGAGCTTAAATCGTCTGGTATGAAAATGGCCGGTGGCGCCAAACCTTTTGGCATTGACGAAGAGCAAGTGTTTGAACTGTTACCTTCGCTACAAAATGCTGCGGTAAAACTACGTGGTTTTCATATTTTCTGCGGTTCACAAAACCTGAAACCTGAAGCACTGATTGACGCACATCAGCAAACTTTTGCCCTGGCGTCCAGACTGGTGGCTGCCAGCCCTTACCGGCCAGAGCTGATTAATCTTGGCGGCGGGCTGGGTATTCCTTATTTTGCCGGTGAAAAACGGCTGGATTTAACACCGGTAGGTCAGAATCTGCAGCAATTGTTGTTACAACATGAAGCGGGTTTCCAGGGCATTGAGCTGGTGATGGAACTGGGGCGGTTTCTGGTGGCAGAAGCCGGACTTTATGCCTGCCGGATTGTAGACAAAAAACAGTCACGCGGTACAACTTACCTGATGTGTAATGGAGGTTTGCATCATCATCTGTCTAACTCCGGTAATTTCGGACAGGTGATTCGTAAAAACTATCCGGTTGCTATTGCCAGCAAAATGGATAATGCCGAAACAGAACTGGTGACGATTGCCGGGCCGCTTTGTACTCCCCTTGATGTGCTGGCAGACAGAGTTGTTTTACCTAAAGCTGATGTTGGGGACTGGGTGGTGGTTTATCAGTCTGGTGCTTACGGTGCTACTGCCAGCCCGCAGGATTTTCTGGGGCACCCGCACGTAGCAGAGATTCTGCTATAGAACACCTGCCAAAGCAGGTGTTGTTGATTGGCTGATTACTTTAACTGCTGTACGAAAGCAGCTGTCAGGGTTTCAACCTGTTGCCGCCATTGCTGGCTGGAAAAGGTGTGAGTGGCATCAGCGATATGCTGGTGTTGTGCTTGTTTTAGCTGAGTTTGCCAGTCAGGCTGTTGCTGACATAATTGCAGAAACTCCTGGGCCGTCAGATCATTGCCGCTGGTGATTACCAGTACCGGCTGATGAAACTGCTGCCAGCCACTTAGCATGGCATTTACATAGTTTTGTTCATTATAGCTTTGTGCATTAAGCGTATTGGCTGTGCTTGCCGCATTTTTTTGCTTGCTGGCAGCCAGAGTTTGCTTTAATCCGCTTAAGCTGTTGCCAAACTGCAAGCCGCCCCGTAACAGCTTATGCCAGAACTGGCGGCTGAATAAGCGCTGCAGATAATAGTGCTTCAGCATGGTCTGAGCATGGCTTTGTACCTGGCGTACCCACGGATTCAGCAAGACGACACCAGTGATACGCGGGTCAGGCTGGTTAAGCTGCATAAGTATCGCGCTGGCAGCATCACATAATCCCCACAGCACCAGTTTGCGGATATGCGGGCAGGCAGCCATAAACTGCCCAATGGCGGTACGGATATCTTCGCTCTGTTGGTAAAATGATGCTTTTTCACCGCTGCTATCGCCCATTCCTGCAG
>CAZXTH010000240.1:0-5684 GCA_964643585.1 uncultured Pseudoalteromonadaceae bacterium | reverse complement strand
GTTCGACAATATAACCACCCGGTTGGGTTCTGGAGCCTGCACTGGCCGATGTTATGGCCAGGGGAATAATATGGTTACGCAGATAAGCTGATTCCCAGCTTTGGCAAATGTAATTTCAAGTAAAGTGGGCGATATAAGCTGCAGGTGAGGGGTTAAGCCTCTTAATAAGGCTTAACCCTCCGAAAAGTTAACGCTAACGGAGCAGATTTCCTGATGGATCAAAGCTCCAGTCAGCTTTTCCTAGTGCTTTAAGCTCTTTATTAAGGCTATCCAGAGGGATGCTTTCTATATAGCCACCTTGCGCATCAAGAAAAATCACCCACTTATCAGGTGTTCTTGCTCGGGTAGTATCGTCAAGATAAACCGGCATACCCATATAATGCTTGGTGTACTTTTTCCAGCCTTGCTCAACAATGTAAATGTAGTCGCCTTCATAATCGGGGTGCAGATAATTTGCCTGTTCAATATTGTTCAGTACCCTTTTAGGAACAATACTGACTAAGGCAGTTGTGCTGCTCCGATTAAACAACTCCTGCAGTTTGTTTGCCTGTTGTTGTTGTTTTGAACGAGCTTTGTCATTATCCGATGCTGGAGCCTGCGCCAACGGTGTTGCAATCTCTACAGAAAAGAGGGCCAGCTCATAATCGTCAGCCAGATTCTGGAAAGTATCAGTATCTGTACATGATATAGCCGCTGATGGTAGTGTTGCTGCAAACCTTTTCAGGCTGCTCTCATTGTTGATAAAAGAATCCCAGCTGCTTTTATTCAAATGCAACTGATTAGTCAGTGCCTGCTCCAGCCGTTCCTGTTCCGGGATGATCAGCAGAGAAGCTGCTTCAGGGCATTGCTGGTTAAAAGCCTGTAGCCGGTCGAAATAGGCTGAAGCTTTAACCGCATCATGCAACAGGCGTCTTTCTGTAGCACTTTCCGTGGGTAAACCTGCATTTAGCAGCAGGCTTATTAATAGTGGTGAAACCATAATCATATCACTTAGCGAGAAACCCGCTGTTACATCTTCAGGTTAAAGGAATGGTCTGTCTATCATACGAACAGTTTGTTGCAGTTCTCTGATAATGGCCGATTTTCCATTCAGATTAAACATGAATGCCATTTCATGCCATGCTTTCTTCTGCCATAGCAATGCGCAAAGTAGAGCAGCGCGTTGCGGCGGAATCTTAGTATAGTACTGGTTGAACCAGTTGTACAAAGTTGGGTAGATCAGTTCTATTGGCCGCTGGTTATCAGCAAACAGCCCAAGCTGTAAATTCTCACGTGCTGTAAGCGGTTTGGCAACAGGAGGAGTGACAAGTTCCAGTATCAGGTTTGCAGACAACGCTGAATAATTAAAGGGTAATTGCAGATAAAACGCTGCTGCAAAGTCCTGAGCAAGTTTAAGGCTGATTTCATTTAACTCTGCTTTGAGTGGTTGTAACATTAACGCTGAATATTCCGCACTGGCTTTATCTGGTTGAGTCCCCAGACGAACCATACTGTAGCTATTTTTTTTCCAGAACTTCAGTAATTCTGGCGTAAGGCCAAAGCTTGTTCCCAGTATGTCATAGCCGGACATCATGCAATGAGCGCTAATTTCCTGCAGTAATCTGCTGCCTATGCTCCGGTGTTGATATTCCGGATGTACAGTAATACGCATAATTCTGGCAAGCTACAGTGAAATGCCAGACTCTGGGCCAGCAAATGCCCTTGCACCCGTTTTTTACCTCTGAAAATATCCTGACTGAATGAAGAAGGTAATTCTCCTTCCTGGCTCAGCAGGGCACAAGCTACAACAAACCCATCATGCTCGAGTGTAAATACGGACAATGTTGGATTATCAAGTAAAGCTGCCAGATCCCGGGTTTGAGTCTGGTAATGCGCGAGACTAAGCAGACTGTAAATAGCGGCGAGTTTTTGTGGTTGCTGCAGTAATTGTTCCGGCTGATATAGATGCGTGCTGAGTGGTTGCTCAATGTAATTACTTGCTGTTGTCAGTTCCTGCCTGAGCAGAAAGCTCTTGAAGATCAATTGTTCCAGGGGATCATGAGCGGCATAGCGTATCGGTTGTTGTAAATGCAGTTGCCGGAATTGTGGCATATGCAGTTCAAGGTAGGGTTTAAACCGTAGTCTGAAACCGTGGCCAGAACCTTCGTAGCCATGTTCGGTGGTTGCAAAAACGAGCCGGTTGTAATGCTGGGTTATTTTTTTCAGCTGAGGCGTCGGAATTGCTGCTGCTTCATCAATCAGCAGTAAAGCAGCTTCAGGCTGTTGTTGCAGTAATTCATCAGGTGGAAGATAGCGTAAGCACGATTGCAATGGTTCTGGTACCTGCTTTCTGAAGTGTGCCAGAGCTATGGAGGCTGCATCGGGTGTAGGAGCGGTGAGCAGTAAAGTTGTTTTACCCGCAAGAGCCAATCGCGCTGCTGCGATGCCTAATGCTGCAGACTTACCTCTCCCCCGGTCTGCAGTCAGAATTAATGGCCGCTTTCTGTGACCTGTAGCAACCTGCATAATGGCGCTGATGGCTAATTCCTGTTCAGCATAAGAGACGGATGTACTGTTGGTAGCAGGCCAGTGGAGCGGGCGGCTTATAGTGCCGTTTTCAATATACAAAATATTGGCTGACATCGCTTGTGGTAGCCAGAAAGACTGGAAACAACCCTGATGCGTCGAGGCTTTAAGCGGATAGGGCAGCAGCGCCTGATGTGCCAGGTTGGGTTGTCTTGCGAATTGTTGGGGTTCTGGCATCAGCATCAGCCATAAACCTCCGGCTTTGACACAGCCGGCACTGGCTGCAATCAGCTCAGCCGGAAACTGATTAAAAGCATTAACCACCAATATATCGCATTCAGAACCAAGAACGCTCTGATGCCGGATACTGCTGATAGCAACAGCATTATCTGGCTTATGGTTACCTATCCAGTAAATCGTTTGTACGTTCAGCGATTGTAGTAGCAGCTGTGTTTGTGACAGCAGCGTGGCTTCATCACCAGAGCATATTACCGGTAGCCTGACATGATGTTTCTGGGCCTCAGGCAACAAAGGCGTAATGATCGATATCAGGCCAGACATGGCAGTTACAGTGCTGTTAGCCGGGCATACTGGGTAACCAGCCACTTACTGCCCTGCTCATCGAAGTTCACCTGAATACGGGACTGTGAGCCAGTGCCTTCATAGTTCAGTACGGTACCTTCACCAAATTTATCATGAAGCACACGCTGACCCAGCTTAAAACCGGTATTTTCAAAAGCAACATGACTGGCCTGGCTACCGAAACGGTTGAACTGAGTCGGGCGGCTGACGGTGGTGGTCAGGCGGATTTCTTCCAGACATTCCGGAGGGATCTCACGCAGAAAACGTGATGGTTTGTAGTATTGTTCCTGACCATAAACCCTGCGGCTTTCAGCATGGGTCAGGTATAGTTTCTGCTTGGCGCGTGTCATACCGACATAACAAAGGCGGCGTTCTTCCTCCAGCCGTCCGTGTTCTTCGCTGCTTTGCTGGCTTGGAAACATGCCGTCCTCCATGCCACAAATAAATACCAGCGGAAACTCCAGCCCTTTGGCGCTGTGTAATGTCATGAGTTGTACAGCATCGGAGTGTTCTTCTGCCTGATATTCTCCGGCTTCCAGTGCTGCCTGGGATAGAAATGCTGATAGTGGAGACATTTCATCCAGTGTTTCTCCGGAAAAGTTCTGGCAGGCAGTCACCAGCTCATTTAAGTTTTCAATGCGGGTCTGTGATTTTTCACCTTTCTCTGCCTGATACATAGCGTAAAGGCCAGACTGGCGAATCACATGTTCTGCTTGTTCATGTAACGGAAGCTCAGCTAATTCCGTACCGAGGCGAACAATCAGTTGAACAAACTGCTCAATAGCGCCTGCAGCACGGCCGGCCAGTTGTTTATCCGTCAGCATCTGTTGCAGGCTTTGCCATAAGGTTTGTTGCTGTGAGCGGGCATTTTCACGTACTTTGTTCAGTGTAGTATCACCAATACCTCTGGCCGGGGTGTTAATGATTCTCTCCAGCGCGGCATCATCCTGACGGTTATTGATTAACCGCAGGTAAGCCAGCGCATCTTTAATTTCCTGACGCTCATAGAAGCGTAAACCGCCATAGATACGGTAATGCAGGCCTTCCTGGATTAATGCCTCTTCCAGCACCCGAGACTGGGCGTTATTGCGATACAGAATAGCGCTATCGACCAGTGCGCCGCCCTGACGATGCCATTCCCTGATACGGCTGACAATAAAGCGAGCTTCGTCCAGTTCGTTAAATGCAGTATAAAGTGAAATGGTTTCGCCTTCGGCTCCATCCGTCCATAAATCTTTGCCCAGCCGGTCGGTGTTATGTGAAATAACTGCATTGGCGGCTTTCAGAATAGTCGCAGTGGAACGGTAGTTTTGCTCCAGCTTGATGGTGTCTACATCCGGAAAATCTTTCAGGAATTGCTGAATATTTTCAACCTGAGCGCCACGCCAGCCATAAATGGATTGATCGTCATCACCAACAATCATCACTTTGGCGGCAGTGCCTGCCAGTAGTTTCAGCCACTGATACTGGATGGCGTTAGTATCCTGAAACTCATCTACTAAAATATGGCGAAAACGCTGCTGGTAATGCTTTCTGACTTCTTCATTTTGTTGCAGCAATTCAAAACTGCGCAGCAGAATTTCAGCAAAGTCGACCAGTCCTGCCCGGTCACACATTTCCTGATAGGCGGTATAAATCTTTGCCATCATTTGCAGGCTGTAATCGGCTCCCGGTTCAATCTGACCTGGCCGGATACCTTCATCTTTGCGGGCATTGATAAACCATTGCATCTGTTTTGCCGGCCAGTGTTTTTCGTCCAGATTCAGCGCACGCAATACCCGGCGTACCAGCCGGTACTGGTCGTCAGAATCGATAATCTGAAAATCCTGCGGTAATCTGGCTTGCTGGTAATTGGCCCGTAGCATCCGGTGAGATAAACCGTGGAAGGTGCCCATCCACAGATTATTGAGGCTGACCCCTATGGTGTGCTCGATCCGCCCGCGCATTTCCTGTGCGGCTTTATTGGTAAAAGTTACAGCCAGTAAACTGTATGGCGCTACACCTTCTACCTGCATCAGCCAGGCTAAACGATGAACCAGTACTCTGGTTTTGCCACTACCCGCTCCTGCCAGTACCAGCATATGCTGTGGCTGTGCGGCTACGGCATCACGTTGTTTATCGTTTAAACCATCCAGCAGGTAAGATACATCCATTAGTTTGTCTCATCAGCAAATTTGCGGGGTATTATAACAGGCTGTGTAATTGCTCCAAGTTTTGCAACCGGATATGTGGCAATACGTTGATTGCTTCATTATGGTGGTCCAGCCAGGCGGCCTGGCACCCGGCCTCAAGTGCACCCATTACATCTGCCCGGTGGCTATCGCCGATATGCAGTATTTGTGTTGGCACAACGCCCAGTTGCTTTGCTGCGTTCAGAAATAAATCCGGATAAGGCTTCATCCGGCCATCCGGGCCTGCTCGCAGATAGCGCCGGAATAACGGCTGTAAGCCCATGGGTTCAAGTACGGCATTACCGTTGGTAATGGCTATCAGTGTATAGCGTTGCCCCAGTTCTTTTAGTAATGACAGCGTATGTGGCATCAGGCTGATGTCCTGCCGGACCTTGATAAAAGCGTCGAATGCCTGCCGGGCGATAT
>CAZXTH010000239.1:5481-5696 GCA_964643585.1 uncultured Pseudoalteromonadaceae bacterium | reverse complement strand
CACAGTAACGATTACCTGTCGGGGCCGGACCGTCATTAAACACATGTCCCAGATGAGCATCACAATTAGCACAGAGAATTTCTGTTCTGATCATGCCATGGCTGTTATCAGGCTGGTATTTAACCTTTCCTTCCAGTGATGCCCAGAAACTGGGCCAGCCACAACCTGCATCAAATTTGGTTGTTGCATCAAATAAAACCGCCCCGCAACAAACA
>CAZXTH010000239.1:0-5471 GCA_964643585.1 uncultured Pseudoalteromonadaceae bacterium | reverse complement strand
GTGATAGCTCCCGCTGGCAGTATTGTGCAGCAGCTCTCCGGTAAAAGGGTACTCCGTCCCTTTAAGCCGGGTTACCCTGTATTGTTCATCCGTCAGGCGCTGGCGCCATTGCTCATCGGAAAGCTTCATTTTTTAATTCTCCTCTCCTTACCAAAGTAAGGTGCTACTTTCTGTATCAACCATTTTTCCAACTCCAGTATACTGAACACCAGCACACCAGCCAAAGCACAATACAGACCATGTTCGAATGAAATCGGTTCCGTTTTAAATAACGACTGCAACAGCGGCAAGTACGTAAAGGCCAGTTGCAGTAAAAACGTTATGCTGATTGCAATAAGAACCGGGCCAGTTCCTTTTATACCCTGCCAGCTTAGCGAACCACCATATAAATAGCGCACACTGAACAGATACCATATTTCCATAGCAATCAGTGTATTAACAGCCATTGTTCGCGCATAATCCAAGGATAATTGCTGAGCCAGTGCCCATTGAAACACAATAAAGATTCCGGCAGTAAACAGTACAGAAACCAGCAATACCCGCCACAATAGAAAAGCAGACAATAACGGTTCTCCGGCAGGCCGGGGTTTACGCTGCATCACATTCTTTTCAGTAGCTTCAAAGGCCAGAGACATCGCCAACCCTATCGAACTTACCATGTTAATCCAGAGGATCTGTAAAGGCGAAATAGGCAACGTCAGTGAAAAGAGTACAGCCAGCACGACAGCCATAGATTCACCACCGTTAATCGGCAACATAAAGGTAATGGCTTTTTTCAGGTTATCGTAAACTGTACGCCCTTCTTTTACCGCATTGGCAATAGATGCAAAATTATCATCGGTGAGCACCATTTCACTGGCTTCAATGGCTGCTTCAGTTCCGCCCTTGCCCATTGCAATGCCGACATCTGCGCGTTTTAGTGCAGGAGCATCATTAACACCATCTCCTGTCATTGCAACAACTTCATTGCAGGATTGCAATGCCTGCACTAATCGTAATTTATGCTCAGGGGTTGTTCTGGCAAATACATCAGAATGTGCCGCTACGGCCTCTAACTCTTTGTCAGACAGCTGTTCAAGTTCAGACCCTGTTACCGCAACATCGGTATTCTTCAGGTTAAGCTGTCGTGCAATAGCCAGAGCCGTAGTACCGTGGTCTCCGGTAATCATCTTTACCCCGATACCGGCGGTATGGCAGGCACGGATAGCGGCAATAACTTCGCTTCTGGGCGGGTCAATCAAGCCAGTCAGTCCAACCAGCAGCAAACCAGATGACATTTCCTGCTCTGTCAGCTTGCTGGTTTTTATATCAAGCGGTTTAAGGGCAAACGCCAAAACTCTTTGCCCTTCAGCAGCAATATTCTCAATCTGCTGTTGCCAGTATGCTTTATCAATAGCTACTGCACTCTGATCTTCTGCCCACTCACCGCAGCATAGCTCCAGTAAGCGCTCAGGCGCTCCTTTAACCAGCATATAAGCCTGTTGACTATCATGATGCAGTGTCGCCATATACTTATGGCGCGAATCAAATGGAATGGTATCGGCTTTATGGTAAGTTGCGGTCAACTCTGCAGCTATCAGCCCAGCTTTGCGGCCCAGAACCAGTAAAGCAGCCTCCATCGGATCACCGGCAATACTCCACTCACCGTTATGCTCTTTTAACTCTGCGTTGTTACACAGTACAGCAACCTTTGCCAACCATTGCAATCCTGTTTCCTGCAATGGCTCTAAGGGTTTCCCCTCACACTGAAAACCACCATAAGGCTGATAACCTTCACCATCAACCGTCAGTATTTTTCCGGGTAATACCACTCTGGCAACCATCATTTCATTACAGGTAAGCGTACCGGTTTTATCGGAACAAATAACAGACACCGCTCCCAGAGTTTCTGTAGCCGGTAATTTGCGGATAATGGCATGGCGACGCGTCATACGGGTAACCCCAATTGCCAGCGCAATGGTCAGGATTGTCGGCAGCCCTTCAGGAATTGCCGATACCACCAGGCTAACCACCACCATAAACAGGTAACCTGCTTCTCCGCCCTGCAATAGACCAGCAGCAAACACCAATCCGGCCAGAACAATAATAACCAGTGCCATGTAGCGGGCAAACTTATCCATTTGTTGTAGCAACGGAGTCTTTATTTGCTTAACATCAGACAGTAACAGGTTAATCCGGCCAATTTCTGTGCCAGCGCCGGTATCAACAACCAGCCCGGTAGCCTCTCCCTGAGTTACCAGTGAGCCAGCATAAGCACAGTTAGTCCGTTCGGCCAGCGGCGTTGTCGTATTCAGGACATGTTGATTTTTCTCTACTGGTACCGACTCTCCGGTCAGAGCGGCTTCCTGTATCTGCAGGTTATGGCAAAGCAATAAGCGCAAATCTGCCGGTACTTTATCACCCGCTTCAAGCAGAACAAGATCTCCGGGAACAAGCGCATCAGCAGCAATGTGTTGTTTTGTGCCATTTCGTATCACCAGCGCTTTTGAAGACAACATATGCTGAATAGCATGCAGTGCTTTTTCTGCCCGGCCTTCCTGCATAAAGCCAATAGTGGCATTAGCAAATACCACCGCGAGAATAACCCCGGTATCCAGCCATTCACCGATAGCTGCGGTAATAACCGCCGCGGCTAACAGCACCATAATCAGCAAATTATTGAACTGCTTTATAAAACGTAGCCAACCGGGTACCGCTGCAGCTTCAGGCAAGCTGTTCCGGCCATATTGCAGCAAACGCTGCTCAATCTGCAGCGGAGTTAATCCGTGCTTAGGATCTGTGCCAAGTTTTTCATAACATGCTTCAACGGCAAGCTTGTACCATTCAGTGGCGTTTTTAGCCGGGTCATTCATCCGCCGCTCCTGTTTGCGTTAATGCTTAATAAACAGGCTAACAGTCATTTACACAGAAAAACATGCAGAAGATCAATCCAGCCGTATTTTTTATGCTCAGCTGCAGACAAAGCTTGTTTATTTTTCGCAAAGAATTGCTTTAATCTGCTGTTGCAGAACAGGCAATAACTCGCTGTTAAACCAGGGGTTCTGCTGAAACCAATAGCGGTTACGCGGGCTGGGATGAGGTAATGGCAACATGGCAGGTGATTGCCGCCAGCGTTTTACCCTTTCAGTTAACGACAAACCATCAGAGCCAAAATGATATTGCTGGGCATATTGTCCGATAACTAATGTCAATTGCACTTGTGGCAACAGTGCCAAGAGCTTTTCCCGCCATGTTGCTGCGCATTCAGGTCTGGGGGGCAAATCGCCCGTCCGGCCTTTTCCCGGATAGCAAAACGCCATGGGTAATATAGCGACCTTTAACGGATCGTAAAAAACATCCTCTGCGATCCCCAGCCATTGCCTTAAGCGCTGACCACTGGCATCTGTAAAAGGCTGGCCAGAGTCATGAGCTAACCTGCCTGGCGCCTGCCCTGCAATAAGAATTTTTGCCGCAGGATTTAACTGGAATACCGGTTTAGCCGGTTGCGGTAAGTATGGCTGGCATAACGTGCACTGTTTAACCTGCTGTATTACATCGTTAAAATCATATTTCATAACAAGGTGATACCTTACATACTGCAGCTCATAGAAGTATAACGGCGGAGCGCCATCACAAAAAAATCTCCATAGCCGTACCTGTTTCATATATGGAAAAGTACCAGCCCTGGTAACCTGCCAGCGTACTCAGGTTCGCATTATCCTGCCCAAGACGTTATGCTGCAATTATTTACCTAAACCCTCGTCTGGTTGAGATGACTATGAAGAAAAAATTACTACCTTTACTATTTTGCCTTTCGCTACCTGTTACTGCCGCCCCTCAGCTTGAACTGTTATGGAAAACAGACGGTTTAAGAGTGCCGGAATCGGTACTGGTATACCAGGATCAGGGCGATAAGTACCTGTTTGTTTCTGAAATTGATGGCCAGGGTAATGCTGCAGATGGTGAAGGTGGTGTTGCTATTATGAATACCGATGGCAGCCTGCGCCATCATGACTGGGTAAGAGGCCTTAATGCACCTAAAGGTCTTGGTGTTTATGCCGGAAAACTCTATGTCGCAGATCTGACAGAAGTTGTCATTATTGATATCGCAGCAGGAAAAGTGACTGAAAAAATAACTGCGCCGGATGCGGTATTTCTGAATGATATAACCATTGATAGCGCTGGTGTGGTGTATATTTCAGATACCCGTAAAAACCGGGTATATAAACTGGAAAACGGAGCAATCAGCCACTGGCTGGAAGATATTGAAGCCGCCAACGGTTTAAAAGCAATTGACGGTGATGTTTATATTGCAGCAAACGATAAATTGCTAAAAGCAGATAGTAACGGTGCTATTACATTGGTTGCACAGGGTTTTGAACAGCGGGCAGACGGATTAGAACCTGTAGGAAATGGCGACTTTATCGTTACCTGCTGGGCTGGCATTGTGTATTACGTATACGCCGATGGCCGGATGGAGAAGCTACTGGATACCCAGGAGCAAAAACTCAATACCGCAGATATTGGCTGGGACCCGGCAACCAACACCCTTTATGTACCAACCTTTTTTGGAAACTCGGTAAAAGCATTTCGTTTAATTACCGAGTAAGAAAATAAACCTGCCATTAATTTTATGGCAGGTTTGTTTTAAGCTTCAGATTAACTCCAGCCAGAAGGACGTTTTTCTAACTCCAATTTCATACGCTGTATTTCAAGTAATCTTTCTCGTATTGCTCCGGTATCAATATATTTTTGTGTATATTTCAGGTTATAAGACGAGCCAGATATCACCTGAGCCATAAAGAAATAAACAAGAGCGATAATTAAGCATCCTAAACCAATTAATTGCAATACACTGGGGCTCTCCAGAAAAAAGAGCACAATCGCAGTCACAAACAGCATGGCAGAAACGATATACGCTTGCGTTTTACTTTTATGCTTATTTTGCTGATTATCTTCAGGGCCGCCACTCCATTTCAGGAACTCAGTCAAAATATTTTCTTCTTCAACAAGTTGTTGAATATTCATAGCAACCTCAGCAAAAACCAATAATACGAACGATTCTCAATTTTAATAAAAAGTTGCAGCTCAATAAAGAAAAAACCACCTTTCGGTGGTTTTTTATAAGTAATTATCCGTTAAGGAAAACTCACTTTAGCGTGGTGCTGATTTTACTGATTACTGCCAGCGCTTTAGCTTTAGCTGCATCAGTGGTGTCAGCCAGCGCCAGTGCTACACCCATCCGGCGTTCGCCCTGCACTTCCGGTTTACCGAATATCCGTAGTTCAGTATCCGGTTCGGCTAATGCTTCTGCCAGGCCGTGATACTGAATATCTGCGCTATTCCCCTGTACCAGTAATACTGCGGAGGCTGCCGGACCATATTGTTTAATTTGCGGAACAGGCAGGCCAAGAATGGCGCGGGCATGCAATGCAAATTCTGACAATTGCTGGGAAATCAGAGTAACCATGCCACATGATACCGGCATGGTT
>CAZXTH010000238.1:5244-5703 GCA_964643585.1 uncultured Pseudoalteromonadaceae bacterium | reverse complement strand
ACGGTTTCCCAGCTCGGGTGGCGACAGCCACAAAAACCAGGCAGGCATTAATAACCATAAGCCCCAGAAACCTGCGCGTCCCAGTCGCAGATAACGTTTGGTTTTGTCTGCCATTTCAACCTGTAAAGTACTGCTCATTATGTCTCCCGGTTCTGTTTCAGGGCCTGACTTAATTGCGCCAGCCGCCGGCCGAAGGCAATTGCCAGTCGTTGTTCTTCTACGGTCAGCTTTTTATCTGCCTGCATGCCACTAACATGAGTTGGGCCATAAGGGGTGCCTCCAGCCGAGGTCTGATGTAATTCCGGTTCGCTGTATGGCAAGCCCATAATTACCATGCCGTGGTGCAGTAATGGTAACATCATACTTAGCAGATTGGCTTCGTTTCCTCCGTGCATACTGCCGGAAGACGTAAATACACCAGCAGCTTTATCAATCAGCTCGCCTTTCAACCAGCAGGCT
>CAZXTH010000238.1:0-5234 GCA_964643585.1 uncultured Pseudoalteromonadaceae bacterium | reverse complement strand
TACCATATTACCAAAGCGTACCGGGCTGCCAAATGCCAGCCCGTCACATTGTTGTAAATCGTCTGCTGCAACCAACGGATGTCGGCTTACATGGTTTTTATCCAGAGGGGGGATACAACGGATAATTGCCTGAGCTCCGGTCTGAGTGACACCTATGGCTATTTTATCTGCCAGTGCTGCAACGGCACCGTGACGTGAGTAATACAGTATCAGTACCTGTGCTGACATTTACAGAATTCCGCTGATATTGCTAGCTGGCCGGCCAATAGTAGCTTTGTTGCCATTAATAACAATCGGTCGTTCAATCAGTTTCGGATGAGTTACCATGGCGCTGATAAGTTGTTGTTCGGTCAGGGCAGGGTTATCCAGTTTAAGCTCCAGATATTCAGTTTCTTTTGTTCTGAGCAGTTCACGGGCACTGATACCCAGTTTTTTCAGTAACTCTGCCAGTTCCTGCTCGGTTGGTGGCGTTTTAAGATATTCGATAATATCAAATGGCTGACCGTTTTGTTCCAGCAAAGTAACTGCCTCACGGCTTTTGGAGCAACGAGGGTTATGATAAATCTTCAGCATAATAATTCCTGATTCAAAAATAGCGGCTTACATTCGCTGCAGACGGCTGAACTCTGCCTGAAGCTGCTTCTTTTTAGCTTCAAGCCGACGGTTTTCCAGCAGATCCTGTGCTTTCAGATGATTCAGTGCTTCATTGATATCATCTATTGCGCGGGGGTAATTGGCTAACTGATAGTACAGGTCGGATCTTGCTTCATAATAGCGGGCAAAATCATCCAGGTTTTTGTATGCCTCGGACAGTAATTCATAGGCGATAATGCTGTCATCTTTATAAAACAGCATGTTACGTAACAGGTTAACCGCCTGGCGGTTTTGCCCGGCTTTGATAGCCGCGTTGGCATAGTTCAGCGTGACCACCAGATTGTTAGGGCGTAATTCGTACTGTTTTTCCAGCATAGCCAGCGCTTGCTGATGTTTTCCCTGACCTAACAGAATGTCAGTCAGCACATCTACGTAGTACAGGTTATGCGGATCCTGCTCCAGCAATTGCTGAATAATCGTCAGGGCTTCATCATATTTTTTGCTGTCGAGCAGGGTAATTGCCAGCCCATAACGGTTTGCTCTGGTATTGCCGCCAGGCTCTGATAATGAACGGCGGAAATTACTCTCGGCAACTTTACTGTCATAGTGGTAACGTGCCAGTACCCGCGCTTTGCTCAGTGTAAAATCCTGGCTATCTGGAATAAAGCGTTTCGGAAATTGTTCAGCCCGCAAACGGGTATCACTGACCCGTGATTGTGAAAGTGGGTGAGTCTGCAGAAATGCCAGTTGCTGGTTAACAAAACGGCTTTGTTCGCTTAGCTTACCGAAAAATTGTGGTACGGCATAAGGGTCAAAACCAGATTCAGTCAGGATTTGCATGCCTATGCGGTCAGCTTCCTGCTCATTACTACGGGTAAAGTTGATTGCGGTTTGCTGGGCCATACCCTGGGTTGCCATCATTGCAGCCATACCAGCTTCCGGGTTTACCGTTGCCAGTACAATAGCTCCCAGTAGACCCGCCAGCGTAAGTGGAGCTTTCTGGCTTTGCGCTTCTACAAAACGGGCAATATGCCGCTGGGTAACGTGTGCAATTTCGTGAGCAATTACAGAGGCAAACTCGCTTTCCGTATCGGAAATAGCCAGTGTACCGGTATGGGATGCCACATTACCGCCCAGTGTCGCAAAAGCGTTAATGTTGCGATTGTTGATCCAGTAAAATTTGAACGGGAAACGGACATCATTGGCTCGTGCGACCATACGGTTACCCAGCGCATTAATGTACTCATCAAGCAATGGGTCATAGACCATCGGCAGACTGCCTCTGGTTTGACGCATCATGACATCGCCAATCTGTTTTTCTTTTTCCGGTGTCAGGGTACTAAAGGCGTTACCGCCTATGTCCGGTAAACCACTGACAGCTGAAACCTGAGCACTGCTGATTCCCAGAAAAAGCAGGCTGAAAACAAAAGCGGTTTTTACTGCGGTTAATTTCATGCTGGATGACCTGGTATATCCTGTCTGCTGAGTGTTCGTCGTTATTGCTGCTTTTGTCTGTTCCGGGCCGGATGAAGTTCAGTTATTTGTCAGCTAATGTAGCACAAATTACTTGTTAACCGTCAGCTTTAACGGCAAATTTCCCTTTGCATGTTGACCTCTCAGAACCCGTTTACAATCTTATAAACGGGTTCTGAGCATGCAGTCAGAGAGAAAATCACCACTGATACTGCAGGCCTATACCTGCACTGAATTGCCTGCCTGGAGCTGGTTCAAAAGCACGGCCATTAGCCTGGTTAACAATAACTGAACCTACCAGCTTACGATCTGTCAGGTTGCTGGCTTCAAGCCATTGGCTTAACTGCCAGTTTGACCACTGTTGCCTGAAACTGGCAGTTAAGTCCAGATTAAGCCCTGACGGGGCTTTTATCAGGTTTGCATCATCAGCTGCGATATCTGCGCGGTAGTGGCTGCGTAATTGCAGTTGAATAGACGGTTGTTGCAGCGGATAAAAACTGGCATACCACCCTAGTTGATAACGGGCAATACCGGGTAGTCTGTTACCGGCATAGGCTTCTGTGCGGAATTCAGCATCCAGATAGTGAGCACTGAATTGGTGCTGCCACAACGGAGAGGGTTGCCAGCTACCTTGCAGCTCTATTCCCTGACGCCGGGTTTCGGCTGCATTGCGATAGCTAGTGCGACCGCCGGATGATATGTCTACTACCAGTTCATTATCTGTATCAATCCGGAACAGACTCAGACTGAGTTGTCCCTGAGAGGTAAGCCATTTCAGTCCGGTTTCCCACTGGGTATTGGTGCTGGCGCTAAGTGCCAGATTCGGGCCTGTGCCACTACTGCTGTATGCAATTTCAGCCAGAGTAGGGGTTTCAAACCCCTGGCCTGTACTGATATACCAGTTAAGTTGCTCTGTTAGCCGGTAGCTCAGGGCTAATGCAAGCGCATTTTCGCTGAACGATTTGCTGCCGCTGTCATCCAGATTACCTTCAACAATGAAGTAGTCTGCAATCTGAAGTTTTACCTGACTGTGGCGGATACCGCCCTGTAATAGCCAGTCTGCTGCAGGTTGCCAACTGAATCGCAGGAATACATCACTATTACGGGCTTCATTATCTTCTTGGCGGCGCAGCTCTCCCCGTTCACCAAATTGATTTACATAACCGGCTCGCTGGTCAGTACTGCTTACCAGGCTACCCCCAATGGTTGTCTGTAGAGCTGGTGTTAACTGATATCGGTATTGACCGTTAATGCCCTGATAATGACGTTCAAATTCAATATCACCACCCGCAGAGGCAATAGCTTCGCCGGTAAATGCCAGACGCTGACTAATACGGCGTTTACCTTGCCAGGCAGACAACTGCCATGGATGCTGAACCTCACTGGCGCTGAGGCTAGCACTAAACTGGCGTTGCCAAACCGATTTTTCTGTATCGAACAGCATCGCCCCGCTGTGAGTTTGTTCCGGGTTTTGCTGCCATTGTTCAGGTGTTAGCCCTTGAGGATCCTGCAGATAGGGGTCATATGACCAGTCTGCCCGCACAGTCAGTTGCAGCTCGTCAGTTAGCTGGCGTTGCCAATTGAATGCTGCCTGTTGTTTTCTGGCGGCAGAATGCGGGCGGAAACCATCCGTTTTAAAGTCTTTGGCTGTCACCTGCACACTTTGCTTATCAGCTACCCAGGCAGAACTTACCAGATACTGGTGGTGTTCTTGGTGCAAGGCTGTCTGGATTATTGCCTGGCTTTTTTGTGGCTGCCGACTGTACAGAGAAATAACTCCCCCGGCACTATTACCGTAAAGGGCTGCCAGCGGGCCTTTCAGTACTTCTATGCTGTTTACCTGTTCCAGTAAGACGCTGGATAACTGTCCTTGTCCATCAGGTGTCAGTAGCGGAATGCCATCCTGTTGCAGGTAAAGCCCTCTGATACCAAAAGCGCTGCGACTACCAAATCCCCGTAATGTCAAACGGGTATCTTGTGCAAAATTAGCCCTGCTATCTGCTTGCAGGCCACTGAAATTGCCGAGTAGTCGTGCACTGTCGATTAGAATTCCTTGTTCTGGGGCGTATTGTAATTCAACGCTGGCAGGGCTGTTTAACCAGGATTCAGCCTGCTGGCCGGCACTGATCACGATGATTTCAGGCAACTCGTCTGCTGCCAGCTGAGCGCTGCCCAACAAGGCACCGCCCAGATAAAGCTGCCACAGGCAGCTGTGTATCCGGGAATATTTCATAATAAAGAAGCTTAGTTTACTGGTGTAATACGCAGTAACTGGCCATTTGGCTGGTCTGTCAGCAGATAAACTGCACCATCCGGCCCTTGCCTGACGTCTCGGATCCGCTGACCAATCGTAATACGTTCTTCATGACTTACTTTTTCTCCATCCAGTTCCAGCCTGACCAACTGGCCGAATTTGAGCGAACCAACCAGCATGTTGTTCTGCCATGACGGGATCAGAGACGCGGTATAAAATGCCAGCCCGCTTGGCGCGATAGAAGGTACCCAGTAATGCAGGGGCTGTTCCAGTCCTTCTTTTTCAGTGACGCCGATTTTTCCGCCGCCGTATTCCTCACCATAAGTAATGACTGGCCAGCCATAGTTTTTGGTTGAGCGGGCAATATTGATTTCGTCACCACCCTGAGGGCCATGCTCGTGAGTCCAGAGTAATCCTGTTTCAGGATGTAACGCAGCTCCCTGAATATTACGATGGCCGTAAGACCAGATTTCATCCAGTGCTGCCGGGTCTTTTACATAAGGATTATCAGTGGGAACAGAACCATCAGGTTTAATCCGGATGACTTTGCCATGGTGTGTATCCAGAGTCTGGGCATCATCACGGCGTTGCCCCCGATCTCCTAATGTCAGAAACAGGTTGCCTTCAGGTGTAAATACTAAACGGCCACCAAAGTGATGGCGACTACTGAATTTGGGCTGCTGAGTAAAAATAACCTTCAGATCTGTCAGACTGTTATTATCCAGCTTTGCTTTGGCGACAGTAGTACTGCCTCCTTGTGGAGATGGTTCGTTATAGCTGAAATAGATTATCTGGTTTTCAGCAAAGTCAGGATCCAGAATAACATCAAACAAGCCGCCTTGTCCTTCAACCAGAATGTCTGGCAGCCCTGATAAAGGCTGACTTTTCTGGCCGTTGGCGGTGACGTAGCGGA
>CAZXTH010000237.1:0-5708 GCA_964643585.1 uncultured Pseudoalteromonadaceae bacterium | reverse complement strand
TGTCAGCCGGTCATTACCAATCACAGAATAAACCGGCACTTCAAACGGCAACTGATTCAGTTGCTTTAACAAAGGATGCCCCGGAGACAGAACATCAACACTATTCGGGCCTGAACGACTCATGTAGCGGCGCATTGCTGGCGTAATTTCGTCTCCCTGCAAATTCAGCCACATATTGCCAAATACCGTTTTCATTACCGACGGCAGCCTGATCATGGATGAGGCCAGCCAGCCAAGCCAACTGTCCGCAGTCGCCGCTCCGCGGTGCGGGGTGTCAATAAATATAGCCGCCTGTACATAAGGGCGGGCCTGAAACATCAGAATATCCTGCAATGTCTGCCGTGTTACCTCATCCACTTTCAGCTCTTTGGGCGGTTTGGTGAACGTCGTATTCCATAATGTATCAGCGGTACTCTGAACAAAGGTTTTACTAATAATTCCGCCCATACTGTGGCCGATAACAATCATGTTTCCGGCAACCGCATCATCCGGCTCAATAGCCACCATTTGCAGCAATTCATCCGCCCGTTTACGCAAGCGCATGGCATTGAAAAAAGGCGGTGGTCCTGAAGGATAAAAAGCATGCCACACCTGATAACGGGCTGAAAGCTCCGGGTCAGCAAAAATCGCCCAGCTTAACCGCCGCCAGATTAATGGGCTGGAGTTAAGGCCATGAATCATCAATACCGGAATTTTATTGCGACTCAAGGGCTCAATGGCATAAATTCCTAGCTTATCTTCTACCCGCTCAGCATTAAAAAGCCCCTGGGTTTCCAGTTGATCAGCCACGGCAACTTCAACCAGGCACAGATAAACAGCTGCCGGGTCATAATTCAGAGGGAATTGCTTTTCAGATAATGGCCAGGTTGCCGGAGCCATCATCCGGACAGCCCTTAATGTCAGCAATGGCTGAGCCGGATCACTGAAATCAAGCTTTACCGGCATAATGGTTAATGCCCGAAATACTCCTTCCGGAGGGAAAAAACGATCTCGTCCTCCGAGGTTTTTACGTTGCCCGACCACGGTAATTCCCAGCCCGTTTTCCTGATGCCGGTGAATATAGGGATCATAAGCCTGCAAATCTGCAGATAAGTAAAAATTTTCAAACTGATACCCATATTCATCCGTATCAGCTTGCAAGGCCAGTCGTAAATTCAGATGACGGGTATCCTGGCCAGTTATGGCTGACCTGACCAACGGCATCAGTGCCTGATTATGATAACTTACGGCTTCCTGCTGCTCATTTTGACTCTCTGCCAGACTCAGCCAGCGTTCAGCACAACTTAGCTGTAACAGATACAACTGATATCCCGGCACAGCCTGCAATGCTAACTGGCGGCAGTAAATAGCAATATCAGCATCTGCTACACGATTAAGAGCAACATACTGATAAGCCAGTAAACCTGTTACTGCATCACTGAGCAGAGGTTCCGGTTTTTGCCAATAAATATATTTGCCTTCGCTGCATGACTGTAACAGCAAAGCTATCAACAAATACAATAGTGGTAATAGCCTGCGATGGCCCGACATAACCGTTCTCACTTAATACTCAGCAGCATATTAACGTTCTTAGAACCTGTCCCAGATCTTGCGAACAAAGGTTATGCAAGATCTGGGACAGGTTCTTAAAGTTTTACATAAAAAACACCGCTGTTGTATGCTTTAAATTATTCTGTTTTGTTACTGTCCTGATTATGCCTAATACCTTCAAGCATTTTGCCGGCAAACTGGCAGAATTTGCCGATGCCAGCCGCGACGGTTACGCTATTTTTTCTGCCGGTGACATCCTGCTATGCGCCAATAATGCATTTATAGAAGTCTTTTTTAAAACTTCGGAACAACTGATTGGCGCCCATTTTAACGATATCATGCGTGAAGCGTTTAAAAGCAAAAAAGGCCCCAGAATAGAAACCCATGATATTGAAGCCTGGTTACGCTGGGTACAGCAATTAAGGCGGTCACGTGACTTCAGATTGTTTGAAGTGGACATGGTCGATGGACGCTGGTTCCTGTTTTCTGAGCAAATGCTGCCTGATGGCGAAATATTGTTACAAACCAAAGATATCACCAAACAGAAAATCACCGAACAGCATCTGAATGAACACGCCCGCCAGCTAACTAGCCTCGCACTGACAGACGAATTAACCCAGATTGCCAACCGTCGCAGCTTTGTTGCTTCAGTTCAATCAGAGATCAAACGCTGCAGCAGACAAAACAGTCCGGTAGCATTACTCCTGCTGGATATCGATCACTTTAAACGTGTTAACGATACTTATGGTCATCATGCCGGCGATGAAGTGCTCCGGCAACTGGCTCAATTGATCAAAACAACTCTGCGTGAATACGATACCTTTGGCCGGATTGGCGGCGAAGAATTCGGTATATTTCTGGCAGAAACGAAACAGCAAACTGCTTTTGAGGTAGCAGAAAGGCTACGCCAGCTGGTAGCCAATACAATGCTGCAGGTTGAAAATCAGCAATTACAGATTACCCTGTCCATCGGTATTGCACTGGCAGACAATGAAAGCAGTTTTGAACAACTTTATGCCGATGCAGATGATGCTTTATATGAAGCAAAACGCAGCGGCCGCAACAAAACGGTTATAGCTGACCATTGCGTTTTGCTCTAGAGGAGCGTGTTGACGTTTGATAATAGTTTTCAGATCAGGAGCGGACCACTATGAAAGCGTAATTCAGCTGCTGGGGTGTTGATCAGTGAAGCTTCTGCTTCACCCAGTAGGTGTACCCTCACAGCAATATCATCTTTACCTGAAACAGCCTGCGCCAGCTGCAGGTAATCCTGATAGTGTCTGGCTTCAGAACGCAGCAATGATAAATAAAAGCGTCCCAGTTCTTCATCCAGAAAAGGGGCAAGGCAGGCAAATCGTTCACAGGAACGGGCCTCAATATAAGCGCCGATAATCAGCTTATCAACCAAAGCCTGTGGTTCGTAAGTACGTACATACCTTAACAATCCGGACGCATACCCTGAGGCACTGACATTAACCAAATCAATATCACGGGCCCGGATAATATCCAGAACCTGCTCAAAATGATGCAGTTCTTCTTTAATCAGCCGCACCATTTTATCCAGGATATCCTGCTGTTCTGCTGAATCTGTTTTTGCCTGCAAGCTACCAATCAGTGCATTTTTGCGAGAGCCGAAAACACCATCGCCCTGACGACGGTATACAAAATCTTCGTAAGGCTTAAGCCAGCTCAGTAATGTTGCAGCACTATTGTCATCAATCGCATAACGACGGATCAGATAAGCCGCGCTCTGCGCCGCTTTAAGTTCACAATGCATATGGTCAATCAACAGCACAGGTAACATTTCGGGCTGTCTGGCCTGTTCCAGCCAGGCATCTGGTGTTGGGCAATGTAAAAACTGCGAGACAGGCTCTAGCAAGGTCTGAATTTCGGTACTGAGCATTAACAAATACTATCTGATTAAAGTAGCGGCAGATTATACCGGATATCTCGTGATGCCACCAAATGTGCTCAGAGCTGTTTACACATTCTGCGCTCATTTTTTAACCATAAAACTTGACGAAAACCAGACTGTTAGTCATAACTGATAAATACCGGTGCGGTTAATTTCAGAAGCAAAATAATATCGGGTGTAACGTGTTCACCGCATCAGTTATACAGCAGGCTGTAAAGTCCTGTTCTCTGGGTGATGTAACAAGGGTTATAACAATGATATTAAACCATTTATGGGGACTGTATGCCCACCCGAAAGAAGAGTGGCATACCATTGATAAACGACACGAGAGTTTCCGCTACAGTTTGACACATATACTGCTGGTAGCAATGATCCCTTCCATCTGCGCTTACTATTCTGCAGTGCATCTGGGTTGGAGTATTGGTGCTGGCGAACCGATTCGTTTAACCCAGCAAAGCGCATTGATGCTGTCTGTTTGTATGTACTTTGCCCTGATAGCAGGTGTATTTGGTCTTGCATGGCTGGCTCGCTGGATGGCAAACACGTTTGGCGCTGCACCAACCTTTACCCAAACGCTGGAACTGGCAGCATATACCTCTACCCCACTGTTCATGGTGGGTTTTGCAGGCCTTTACCCTGAGCTGTGGTTTGTGGTTTGTGTCGGTCTGATAGGCCTAACATACTCGGTTTATCTACTGTATGTAGGAGTGCCGATTCTGATGCATATTCCTGAAGAACGCGGTTTTATTTATGCCAGTTCAGTTGTTACCTGTGGCTTGGTCTTGCTGGTATGTATACTGGCAGCAACAGCAATGATGTGGAGTACCGGCTTCGGTCCGGCATTTACGCATTAGCGATATAAAATGACAAACAAAAAAGCCCTCGCCGGTATCCGGCGAGGGCTTTTGCTATCCAGGCCTGCTATCAGCCTTCGTTATACATTTCCAGGCTGGTTGCCATATCCATGGCCAGCTTGGCTTTAGAATCGTCGCTTCTCATCCTGTCCAGATGATTCAGGTAGTCCTGATCAATATCGTTAGTAACATAGTTACCATCAAATACTGACGTTTCAAAACGCTTAATTTCAGGGTTTTCTGAACGCACAGCTTCTATCAGATCCGGCAGTGACTGGAAAATCAAACCATCGGCGCCGATAATCCGGCAAATACTATCAACATCGTGTCCATGAGCAATCAGTTCATTGGCTGATGGCATATCAATACCGTACACATTCGGGAAACGGATTTCCGGAGCCGCAGAGGCAAAATACACCTTCTTAGCACCTGCCTCACGCGCCATATCAATGATTTGCTCAGATGTGGTACCACGTACGATAGAATCATCTATTAGCAATACATTTTTGCCTTTAAACTCCTGTTTAATGGCATTAAGCTTGCGCTTTACGGATTTCTTACGCTGAGTCTGACCCGGCATAATAAAAGTACGGCCAATATAGCGGTTTTTGACATATCCCTGACGGTACTGAATACCCAGTTCGTGTGCAATCTGTAGTGCAGCATCACTACTGGTCTCAGGAATAGGAATAACCACATCAATATCCAGATGAGCCCATTCACGTTTTATCTTCTGGCCCAGCATTTTGCCCATTGCTACACGTGACGCATAAACAGAAATATTATCGATAGTCGAGTCAGGGCGAGCAAAATAAACATATTCGAAAATACACGGGGTATAGCTTGGATTCTCTGCACATTGGCGGCTGAAAAGCTCACCTTGCTCAGTAATATATACAGCTTCACCCGGAGAAATATCACGTAATACAGTAAAACCGTCAGCATCCAGCGCAACACTTTCTGAAGCAACCATATACTCTGTGCCGGCAGGTGTTTCACGTTTTCCCATCACCAATGGACGGATACCGTTAGGATCACGGAAAGCCACCAGGCCATGACCGATAATCAGCGCAACAACCGCATAAGCACCACGCACTTTACGGTGAACATTAGCAATAGCATTAAATACATGCTCAGGTTGCAACTCCATCACACCATGATGTTGTAACTCATGAGCCAGCACATTAAGCAGTACTTCTGAATCAGAAGTAGTATTTACATGACGGCGGGCAACCCGGAAGATTTCATCTTTCAGCTGATGAGCATTAGTCAGGTTGCCATTGTGCGCCAGAGCAATACCAAACGGGCTGTTGACATAAAAAGGCTGGGCTTCAGCAGTGCTGGATGAACCGGCTGTAGGATAACGCACATGGCCAATACCAATATTGCCGGCAAGACGTTGCATATGG
>CAZXTH010000236.1:0-5714 GCA_964643585.1 uncultured Pseudoalteromonadaceae bacterium | reverse complement strand
GCCGTTACCTGAGCAGCGGCTGGCCGCTTTTTCTGATTTTTTTGCTGTTACCTTCTTTTGCCGGTGCTCAGGAAGTTACGCTGTTTTCAGTTCAGGATTCTGGAGATGGCCAGGATTACAGTGTGAAACTGCAAATCCTGCTCTTTATGACCGTGCTGACGTTGTTGCCGGGCTTACTGATGGTAATGACGTCATTTACCCGTATAGTGATTGTGCTGGCGATCCTCCGCCAGGCCATCGGTTTACAGCAAAGCCCACCTAACCGGGTGCTGATTGGTATTGCACTGATGCTGACCATGCTGATTATGAAACCTGTTTGGCAGGATATTTATCAGAATGCGTTCAAACCTTTTCAGGCTGAAGAAATTAGCCTGGAGCAGGCAGTAAGCAGAGCGGCGCAACCGTTGCGGACTTTTATGCTGGCACAGACCCGTGAAAGTGAACTGCATCAGGTATTGCTGATTGCTCAGGAACCTACAACCATGGCTGCAGAAGATGTACCTATGGATGTGCTGATTCCGGCTTTTGTGCTCAGCGAACTGACAACGGCTTTCCAGATCGGATTTATGCTTTTTATTCCGTTTCTAATCATTGATATGGTCGTTGCCAGTGTACTGATGTCGATGGGGATGATGATGCTATCTCCGTTGATTGTCAGCTTGCCATTTAAATTGATGATTTTTGTACTGGCAGATGGCTGGTCTATGGTTGCCGGTACGCTGGCTGCTACGTTCGGGGGCGTATTGTGAGCCCCGAACAGGCAGCAGAGCTTATTGCACAATCAATATTTACTATTATCAAGATCGTTGCGGTATTGATTGTTCCAGGGTTATTACTGGGTATTGTGATTGCGATTATTCAGGCGGCAACGTCTGTACAGGAGCAAACACTGACATTCCTGCCAAAAATGATCCTGACACTGTTGATGCTGGTATTTGCCGGGCACTGGATGATCAGAACTCTGACCGAGTGGTTTGCCAATCTGGCGCAGATTATTCCCGGAGTTTTCGGGTGAATTCGCTGCTCTCATTAACCTCCGCTGAGTTAATGGGCTGGATTGGCGCAGTCTGGTGGCCCTTTATCAGATTGTATGCCATGTTATGGGCAATGCCGGTTTTTGATAACCCTGCCGTGCCTCCTAGAGCCCGCATTTTGCTGGCCGTTTTTCTGAGTTTCCTGATTGCTTCTACTTTACCTGCAGTGCCGGCTGTAGATCCCTTCTCGGTCGATGCCATCGTTATGACCATGGAACAGCTTGCATTCGGTGTCGTGATGGGGCTGGCACTGCGTATTCTGTTTGAAACGCTGGCACTGGTAGGCATGATTTTATCGATGCAGATGGGCCTGGTTATGGCTATGATGTTTGATCCCGGTAGTGGTGCTTCGGTGCCGTTACTGGGGCAGCTGTTCTGGATTATGGCTGCATTGTTATTTTTCGGGCTTAATGGCCATCTTATTTCTCTGAATGTACTGGTAGACAGCTTTCAGTTATGGCCAATAGGCAGCAGCCTTTATGAATTGAACCTGATGGTTATTGTACAGCTGTTTGGCTGGATGTTTGGTGCTGCTTTACTGATTGCTATGCCCGCTGTCATTGCAATGTTATTGGTCAGCCTGACATTTGGTGTTGCTACCCGTTCTGCTCCTTCTCTGAATATCTTTGTGCTTGGTTTTCCAATGACGTTATTGCTGGGGTTTGTGTGTGTTTTTATGACAGTTACCCAAATTGGCGGCATGTTTTCTGAACTGGTGATTCATGTGCTAAGCACCATGCGACAGTTAATGGAGTAACCATGGCAGAACATACAACTCAGGAAAAAAGCGAACAACCCACCGAGAAAAAGCTGCGTGACTCCCGAAAAGAAGGGCAGGTGGCTCGTTCCAAAGAGCTTAATACAGCGGTATTACTGATGCTTGGAACGGCTGGGTTATTGTGGTTTTCGGGAATGTTCTTCAGCCTTTTTTATAATCTGGTTCGTAAGAATTTTCAGTTTGATCATACTTCTCTCAGCAATGACAAAATGATGCAGATTGCTCTGGGTGATGCATTTCTGAGTATGTTAGGCGCCATTTTTCCATTCCTGTTTATGTTATTTATTTCACTATGGATCAGTGGCTCTCTGCCGGGGGGATTTCATGTTTCCGCTAAGGTTGTCGCGCCTAAACTCAGTAAATTAAGCCCGATAAAGGGGCTTGGCAGAATGTTTGGCCCAGAGGCACTGATGGAACTGGCGAAGTCTATGGTCAAAATCTTTCTGATCGGTTGCTGCTTATATGGGTTTATGACTCAGCTCTGGGACCGGTTGCTGTTCCTGCAACGGGTTACTCTGACACAGGCACTGATAGACGGGTTGGGTATTTTATCGTTATGTCTGATGATTCTGGTGTCGTTACTGCTGCTTGTGGCCGTTATTGATGTGCCGTGGCAACAACACCGTACTTCCAAAAAAATTAAAATGACCAAGCAGGAAGTCAAAGAAGAACGTAAATCAACGGATGGCAGCCCGGAACTGAAAAGCCGTATCCGGCAGATTCAGTATCAGATGGCAAACCGCCGGATAGAAGAACGGGTGCCCCAGGCTGATGTTATTGTCACTAACCCGACTCATTATGCAATAGCACTGCGTTATTCAGAGAAAAATGCCAAAGCACCTTATGTTGTTGCCAAAGGCATAGATGAAATGGCGCTGCGTATTCGCGCTGTTGCAAAACGTTCTCAGCTTGAGATTGTTGAAATTCCAGTGCTGGCCCGGGCAATCTACTATTCTACCCGTGTCGATCAGGAAATACCCCGTGGACTTTATACTGCTGTAGCTTATGTTCTGACTTACGTGATGCAATTGAAAGCCTACAAGTCAGGGCGTGGCAACAAACCAGCACCTATTCCCGCATTAGATATTCCAACCAGCCTGTTAAACAAGGCAAATGTCAGAGGTAGTTAAATAGTGAACTGGCGCACTTTTACTCGTCCTTATACTGCAATTCCGATTTTACTACTGGCGATACTGGCAATGGTTATTTTGCCATTGCCGCCATGGCTGCTTGATATTCTGTTTACGTTTAACATCGTTTTGTCTGTCATCGTACTGCTGGTGGCTGTGTCTGCGAAAAAACCGCTGGATTTCTCAGTATTTCCTGCGGTGTTACTGATTGCTACTCTGATGAGGCTGACGCTGAACGTAGCCTCGACCCGGATTGTATTGCTGCACGGACATGAAGGTACGGATGTTGCTGGCCGGGTAATTCAGGCATTCGGTGAAGTGGTTATTGGTGGTAATTATGTCGTTGGTATGGTGGTGTTCGTCATATTGATGGTAATTAACTACATGGTTATTACCAAAGGTAGTGAGCGTATATCAGAAGTATCGGCCCGTTTTACGCTGGATGCCTTGCCAGGCAAACAGATGGCAATTGATGCCGATCTTAATGCCGGACTTATGGGGCCGGAGCAGGCCAAAGCACGCCGGCAGGAAGTGTCAAAAGAAGCTGATTTCTATGGCTCAATGGACGGTGCTTCCAAGTTTGTGCGCGGTGATGCTATTGCCGGTTTGATCATACTGGTCATTACTCTGCTTGGTGGTATCTGTATTGGCGTGTTTATGCACGGCCTTAGCCTGGGAGAGGCTTTCCAACGCTTTGCTTTACTGTGTATCGGGGATGGCCTTGTTGCTCAGATCCCATCTTTAATGCTGGCTGTTGCTGCTGCCATCATCATTACTCGTATGGATGATGAAGGGGAAATGTCTGACGAAGTAGGTAAGCAATTACTTGCGTCGCCAAGAGTTCTGTTTACTGCCGGTATCGTAATGATGGTTCTCGGACTGGTACCGGGAATGCCAGCTGTAGCGTTTATTGGCTTCAGCTTGCCATTGCTTTATGTTGCCTGGCGTCTGCAAACAGGGGTTGATACTGAGCGGCTGGCAGAAGCTGAATTATTAACAGAAAGCATTACCCAACAGCCAGAAACCCTGAAATGGGAAGACATTCCTTATGTCGACCGGGTTTCAGTCGAGCTTGGTTTCCGCCTGGTGTATCTGGCAGACAAAGATAAAGGCGAAGAGCTTATCCAGACGTTACGTGGAATCCGCAAGAACCTGTCAGAGCAGAGTGGCTTTTTGCTGCCGGAGGTCCGGGTTCAGGATAACCTTAAGCTTAACCCGCAGGAATACCGGATTAAGTTGTCCGGCATTCCGATCGCTTCGGGTCGGTTGAATCCTCAGCATCTGTTGGCACTTAATACCGGCGAAATTTATGGGCAATTGGACGGTGAAATTACTAAAGATCCTGCCTATGGCCTGGAAGCAGTATGGATTGAGCCTGCTGTACGGGCAAAAGCACTGAATCTTGGATATTCAGTTGTTGATCTGGCAACTGTAGTAGCGACACATGCCGGCAAAGTAATAAAAGAATCACTGGCTGATTTGTTTGTGTTTGAAGACGTAAAGCAGTTCCAGAAAAGGCTGTCAGCTGTGGCACCGGTACTTGCAGAGAATCTTGATAAAGCACTTACGCCCAATTTGCAGCTGAAAGTATTCCGCGCATTATTACGTGAACAGGTGAGTGTTAATGATGTGATTACCATCGCCACAACTCTGGTTGATAGTGCTGAAGTAACCAAAGACCCGATATTACTGACATCAGATGTGCGTTGTGCACTGCAGCGGGCGTTGATCCGGCAAGTGATAGGGGAGCGCGAAGAACTGGCTGCTTATACTCTTGAGGAAAAACTGGAACAAACTCTGCAATCAGCATTGAACCAGGCGATGCAGGCTGGCAAGGTGGCTCTTGATAGCTTTCCTGTAGCGCCAAATCTGCTGAGCCAGTTCCAGCGTGCTATGCCGCTGGTTAAAGAGCAGATGCAACGGATGGGATATACTCCGGCACTGGTTGTTGTACCACAGCTGCGTCCACTACTGGCTCGCTATGCCAGAACATTCACTCATAATGGCCTGGTTGTACTTTCTTATAATGAAGTACCGGAAGATATCAGAGTGAATGTATTAGGATCGCTAGGGTAAATTGTAATATCAGAATTTCATCTTATTGTCATTTCCGCTATTTATACTGAGGAATTGGCTGATAAAAAACAGATAAATTATTAGTAGAATAGGATATTTATTCATGGTCTGATCTTCGTGATCAGACCAGATCCTGCAAGCCCGCGCATCATATGAGCTACAGCAGGAATATAAGATAATGATCCGGTGCAATTAAAGTAATAATGTAAAATTAGGCTTGCGTTGCACTTTTCTATTGTATATCTTCTACGTTATTCAGCTTTTGTTCATAAATAAAATATTGGTGTTTATGAACTGGCTAAGACAATTAAAAGGCAAACTGTACTGAAAAGTCAGGACGCAAAGCTTCCGGTCTAATATCGTCGTCTTTAAAGGCACGGTTATGATAGCGGGGCCGCATTAACTTAGTAGCATCTTAAAGGATGTCACGGCTGTTTGCTGTCTGCAAATTTCCGTACCTGCTTTATTTTGTACAGTTTCCTTTTAATTTTCAAAGCAAAAACAGTGGTGCTGACGAACCATATGGTTTGCAGTGATGTGGTTTGAGAAATAAAGGAAACGGGCGTGTCATACAGTCTTTTCGCTTTCTGGGTAAGTTCAACAGTTGCTCTGGCACCTGCTCAGTATGTGCAGCCTGCAGAACAGGCTCGCTGGCAGAATCAGGGCGATGCGTTTCATTGCAGCATGCAACAGACA
>CAZXTH010000235.1:0-5725 GCA_964643585.1 uncultured Pseudoalteromonadaceae bacterium | reverse complement strand
CAGCTGAGCTATACCCGCATATCGAGTGGAACATGTTGCTGCGTTCCGATGGCGCGCATTTTACAAAATCAGAAAGCTAAAGCAAGTATTTTATTGCGGTAATCTGAAAAAATGCTGCCGATAGGTGACTAATTCAGCAATCGACTCCCTAATATCATCCAGGGCCAGATGGCTGCCGCTTTTTTGCACTTTTTTCGTTACTTCAGGATTCCAGCGTTTGGCCAGCTCTTTCACCGTACTCACATCCAGATTACGGTAGTGAAAAAATGCTTCCAGTGCCGGTGCATATTCCACCAGAAAACGCCGATCCTGCCCGATACTGTTCCCGCACATAGGAGACTTACCGGCAGGTACGTACTGCTGCAGAAATGCAATGGTCTGTTGTTCCGCATCTGTCAGAGAAATATCACTGGCACGGCAACGCGCCGTAAGGCCGCTCTTACCATGCTGTTCAATACACCACTCATTCATATTATCCAGCACACTGTCAGGTTGCTTGATCGCAAAAACCGGACCTTCAGCAATAATATTCAGATCACTGTCAGTGACTATCGTAGCGATTTCCAGAATCACGTCCGTTTTTGGCTCCAGCCCGGTCATTTCCAAATCCAGCCAGATTAGGTTATTTTCACTTACAGCCATTAGCTCTACTATCCTTTGCTACTTTGTTAGTTTACAGATTGCAGGTATGATACACGCCCTTAGCTACACAGTAATAGCACCCTTTACGGAAAAACGGCAAACAATCTGACGTGACGAAAAAAAAGCATTTAACACAACGCCAGCACCAGCGTATAGCCCAAAACGAGCAGAAACGACTGCACAAACAACGGGACGCGGTCAGCTGGGATGATAATCAGCTTGCCGCCCCCGAACGCGGCCGGGTCATCAGCCGTTTTGGTCAGCATGCCGATATAGAAGACACCAGCAACCAGATTTTTCGTTGCAATCTGCGCCGGAGTATCAGTTCTCTGGTTACCGGTGATGAAGTGGTCTGGCGTCGTGCACAGCAAATCTCAGGCGGTATCGAAGGCGTGGTTGAAGCTGTGGAAGAACGCAGTTCAGTGCTGCTGCGCCCTGATTTCTATGACGGGTTGAAACCGGTTGCCGCCAATATCGATTTAATGATCATCGTTTCCGCAATTCGCCCGGCTTTATCGCTCAATATTATTGACCGTTATCTGGTCGCATCAGAAATCACTGGCATTACTCCACTACTGGTAATTAACAAAACTGATTTACTCGACGAACAACAACTGGCTGAGCTGGAATTGCAAATGCAACTTTACCGCAAGCTGGGATACGATTTTATTCTGGTAAGTACCAGAACCGGAGTCGGGCTGAATGAGATAAAACAGCGATTACAGAGTGGTACAAGTATTTTTGTCGGCCAATCAGGTGTAGGTAAATCCTCGTTGATGAACAGCCTGATTCCGGGACTGGAAATCGCTACGCAGGATGTGTCAGAACTTTCTGGCCTGGGGCAGCATACCACTACAGTTTCCAGACTTTATCATCTTGCCGGTGGAGGCGACCTGATCGATTCTCCCGGTATCCGCGAGTTTGCCCTGTGGCATCTGACGCCCGAACAGGTCACCGAAGGTTTTACCGAATTCCGGCCGTGGGCTGACCGCTGTAAATTCCGCGACTGCAAGCATATCAGCGATCCTGGCTGCGCTATTCAGTATGCGGTAGCTCAGGGTGAGATCAGCACAGAGCGCTACGACAGTTATCTGAAGATCCTGCAAAGTATGCAGCAGGATAAACCAAACCATTTTTAAATACTTACGGGGACAGCAGCAACTATGGATAAAGTAAAAATCACCCTGCAATATATAATGCCTAAACACCTGCTTTCACGGTTAGCAGGTAAGCTGGCAGCAGCAGAACTGGGCTGGTTCAGCCATCTGTTGATCCGGCTGTTTATCAAAGCCTATAAAATTGATATGACTGAAGCCAAAGCAGAATTACCCTCTGCTTATGCAAGCTTCAATGACTTTTTCACCCGGGAACTGAAAGATGGCATTCGCCCGCTGGCAACAGAAAATCATATCGTTGCACACCCGGTCGACGGCACCATCAGCCAGTTGGGTGATATCGTCGATGGCAAACTGGTGCAGGCCAAAAACCATGATTACTCATTACAGAGTCTGCTTGGTGGTAAAGAGGAAACAGCTGACCCTTATATCGGTGGTAAATTTGCCACAATCTATCTGGCGCCTAAAGATTACCATCGCATTCATATGCCGGTCAGCGGTACATTGCGGGAAATGATTTATGTGCCGGGCGAACTGTTTTCTGTGAACCCGCTGACAGCAGAAAATGTTCCTGATTTGTTTGCCCGGAACGAACGAGTTGTCACTATTTTTGATACAGACTTAGGACCGATGGCTCTGGTATTGGTTGGCGCCACAATTGTAGCCAGTATCGAAACAGTCTGGGCCGGTACAGTCACACCTCCAGCCGGAAAGCATATTTTCCGCTGGCAGTATCCAGCAGAAGGCGACAATGCGATTCATCTGGCAAAAGGTGCAGAAATGGGCCGCTTCAAACTGGGTTCAACCGTAGTGCTGGCATTTGCTCAGGGTAGTATCGATTTCCTGCCGGAACAACAGCCTGGCACGATAACCCGCATGGGTGCACCTTTTGCAGAGACTTCCTCTGCCAGCTAAACTGACAGGACAGATTTACTCCTCAACAGTGGGTAAATCTGTCTTTCCCCTGATATGACGGATGAGCACCCATGCAGATTATTGCGCATCGTGGTGCCAGCGGTGAGTTTCCAGAAAATACCCTGCTGGCTATTGAACAGGCAATTACACAGCATGCCAATGCTATTGAAATTGATGTTTTTGCTGTTGAAAATCAGTTAATCGTTATCCACGATCACCACCTGCAACGTACAACCAACGGCATTGGCAGTATTTACGATTACACGCTGGCGGAACTGCGCAGGCTGGATGCGGGGCTAGGACAGCGGATCCCATTATTGCAGGAAGTGCTGGACACTCTGCCCTCTGATATATGGCTTAATATAGAGCTGAAAGGTGAAAACACTGCGGAACCATTACTGCAACTGTTGAATAAACGGGAAGCTCTGGGATACAACCTGAATAACCTGCTGATATCCTCTTTCAATCATCACCTGCTGGCATGGCTGAAAAAGCACAAACCACAGCTAAGGCTCGGCGCACTTATTTACGGCTTGCCGCTAGATTACGCAACTGTTGCCGAGCAACTGCAAGCTTACTCGTTGAACTGTGATGCTGGCTTTATTAACCAGACATTAGTTGATGATGCCCATGCCAGGGGCTTAAAAGTCTATGTTTACACAGTAGACCAGCCTGACGATATCGATAGACTGAAATCTTATGGCGTAGATGGGATTTTTACGAACTACCCGGCACGCAGCCGGGCAAGAATTGAACTTAATAAAGATTGTGCCTGATTTGTCAGTGCGCTTCTTCACACTCATGGCAGTGGTTACACAGCCGGATATTCAACACATGCGCCAGCACGACTAACGCGGCACCGATAATAATAATAAGGTGTTCGTATTCGCTGCCAAAAGCTTCTTTCTGCCAGTAAATAAAACATCCAAGAAACAGTGAATAAAACGGGTAAAGCTTACGATGGTAGCGATGAAAGCCTATAAACAACGTAACAAAGCCCAGCACCATAGAAATCAGTAACACAATACCTTCAAGCGCATGATTATGCATTGCTGTCAGCCCAATCAACGGTAAAACAGGCAATAACACTGGCACCATAATGCAATGAATAGCACATAGTGAGGTAATGGTTATACCTACTTTATCAAAAAAATCTCTGACCTTGATTGCCACAGCAGCTGACTCTCTGAAACACGTTCTTAAAACGCTATAATATAACAATACAATTGCAAAAGGAATGCTGCTGCTAAAATTTAATATGGCATAATAGGTTTTTTTCTGATGTCTGGTGGTTATGGACAAATTACTCGAGCAACTTGATAACAATCTGAAAGAACTTTATCGTAAAGCACTTGATGCCGACACCCTGCTGGATAACCTTCAACAGCAAGGACAGGCCAAATACCAAAGTATTTTCAGCAAAGACAGCCCTTTTCAGGTAAACAGTAACCGCTTTATGCCCTACCTGTCTGAAACAGCTGAACAAATTGCTGCCATGAAACAAAGCCAGCAATTTAATACCGCAACGCTACAAAACGTTGTAGAACAGCTTAAACTGCTGCATAAAACACTGGCAGATTTTCGTCAGGCACTGACTAAAAGCTGAAGAATTTAAAAGAATACAGCCCCGGTTACACCGGGGCTGATTTTAATGATGGCTATGGTCTTCCTCACCTTGCTTTACCTGAGGTAACAAGGTCTTTGTAAACCACTCGTTCAGCATGCGCTTTTCGTATTCAAATTCGGTATTACGGCTCAGCGAAGGCGTCCGTTGCAAAAAGCCCATATCACGCAACCGTTCATCACCTGAAGCCACTTCATGGCCTGTCGCATCATTCAGGGTATAACTGAAACGGACTGCCGGGGAAAAGATATCCTTCACCACCCGGATAGGGTTACCACCACCAGCAACAAAATGATCAACATCACCGGCCAGATCGATATCCGTTACCGTTACCTGCCATTTATATCCCTCAGGTAACTGAGCAGCCATCTCTTTGAAAAAACCTTCAAATCTGTTCAGTACCCGTTCCTGAAACTTCGCTCTGGTATCATTGGCTGGACGTATATCAGTGAATTTCTGCGGTTCATTAAACGTGACCTCAGCTTCCCCTGCGATTGCTGCGGAAACAGATAACGCCAACAGACTACTTAACAATATGATGGTACGACGCATAATAACCTCTCACCTATAATGCTGTATTAAGTTCCTGGCAGTACAGAAATAAACCAGGCGTATTTATGAATCCTAGGGGCTGTTGATCTTTGGTGATGTTTTTTGCAGCGATTTGTCTGGCTTTTATACAAGGCAGAGCCTGTGTCGTGTAGTCATTCTACATAAACAGGCGATAACGCCGTAGAAAGGTCAGACAAATCCTGCCCTTTGGGTTCATTTGAAAGCCTTTTATGCTGTGTTGCTCGTCATTCACTTAGAATAACTAAGCTACATTCCTCGCGCCTTGCCTAAAAGGCTTTCAATATGAACAAAATTCCATCACCAAAGATCAACAGCCCCTAATATAGAGCAACTGCTCCAACACCACAGCAGTCAATTTGTATTAAAGTGTATATGATTTTCACAATTATGCCTGAGTATAATATAAGCATTGGTGGCCTTTTATACGATACATGCTCTGTCATTGTTGCACCATTAACCAGAATATTTTCAGCCAAATAAAAAGCCCCGGAAACCGGGGCTTTTTATTTATCAGTACAGGGATATTACATCATTCCCATACCGCCCATGCCACCCATATCCGGAGCAGCAGGAGCATCAGCTTTTGGCAACTCAGTTACCATAGCTTCAGTAGTAATCATAAGAGAACCTACTGATGCTGCAAATTGCAGAGCAGAACGGGTTACTTTGGTTGGGTCCAGAATACCCATTTCCAGCATATCGCCGTAAACGTCTGTCGCAGCGTTATAACCGTAGTTACCTGAACCTTCTTTTACTCTATTTACTACAACTGAAGGCTCTTCACCTGCGTTATCAACGATTTGACGCAGTGGAGATTCCATTGCGCGCAGTGCAATTTTAATACCGTGATTCTGGT
>CAZXTH010000234.1:0-5735 GCA_964643585.1 uncultured Pseudoalteromonadaceae bacterium | reverse complement strand
AACCGGAATATAGCGCAGGTAACTCAGACTGGAATAACCAGTACCAAAATCATCGATTGCCAGCTGAAATCCCATCTGATGCAGGGTATTGATAAGCCCTACGGTGTCCGGGTGTTGATCCAGTAATACATTTTCGGTAACTTCAAGACAAATATCTTTGGCGTCAAGCTGATAGCTTGTGAGTAGTTGTTGTAAAAATTCCGGCAGTTGTTGATTCTGAAAATTCAGAGCTGAAAGATTTACTGAAACTCTGGGGATATTGAGCCCTTCATGGCGCCACTTTGCTAACTGACAGCATGCCTGCTGTAATACGGTTTCACTGAGTTTATTAATCAAACCACACTCTTCAGCCAGCGGAATAAAGCGGGTTGGGGATACTTCTCCAAGCAGAGGGTGATGCCAGCGAGCCAGCGCTTCAACTCCTCGTAGCTGATCAGGAGCTTCCATATCAATTTGTGGCTGATATAACAGGTAAAGGCGCTTATGAGTCAGAGCATCATCAAGTGCAGTTTCCAGTAGCAGCCGCTCGTGAGCATTGTGGTTCATTTCTTCGAGAAAAAAGCGGAAATGTCCGGCTTTACTGCTTTTGGCCTGATTCATGGCAATATCAGCCCGCTGGAGCAAAGTTGATATATCTTTACCATCACCCGGATAAAGGCTTATTCCGACACTGGCTGACAGTTTTATATTAATACCGTCAATTTGTGCCGGTTCATTCAGTATTGCCAGTAAACGCTCTATAAGCTTGGTTGCCTGTGAGGCATTGCAGTATGGCAATACCAGTACAAATTCATCTCCGGTAAGCCTGCCAATGATATCCTGTTGGCGCACAAGGCTTTTCAATCGCCGGGCGACGGTTTTCAGTAATTGGTCACCTTTTTCCCGACCCAGTACGTCATTCACTTGCTTAAAGCGATTCAGATTAATTGAAACTACAGTGAGCTCAGTTTGTTCCCGGGCAACGCCTTTCAGCACTTTGTTTGCCTGAATTATCAATAAATTGCGGTTAGGTAGGCCAGTCAACGCATCGTAATGTGCCATTTTGTTCAGGCTTTGCTGTTGTTCATGGCGTTCAAAAAGCTGTTGATAAAGCAGGCAGGCTGTTACTGCCAATTGGCGGTACAGCGATTGATGACCATCGTCAGTATTCCAGTACAGACAGAACAGGGCTGATATTTTTCCGGTTCTATCACGGATTGGCGCTGAAATGCCATTTTGCTCAGTGATTAATAATTTATCACGGTAGTAATCGGTTAATTGAACCTGTCTGAAACGAGCATCAGCAGGAAGTGAAAAACCTGCAAGAACAGAAAACTGCCCATGTTCATCAGGCTGAATGACCGAAATGCTACATTGTGGTGCAACGTGCTGTATTTCACGATAAAGCAGGCTAACTGCACTGGCAAATGACTGCTCAGTTTGCAGGATATCTGCCAATTTTTGTTGCAGAATATGCTGTAACTTATTTGCTGTATTGTCAGTCAGTACCGTAATAGTACTGGTGAGTTGCTGCTGTTTGCTGAAAACTGGCGATATATTTATGTTGAACCAGCGTGGCTGGCCATCAGCGTTATAAAGCTCTATATCATCTTCGTAGGATATTCCCTGTTTTATCTGAATCAGCTGCTGCTTCAGCATATTTTGCTGATTCAGAAAGCTAAGTGCTGATTTTCCAAGGAGTTGTTGTTTTTTATACCCCAGCAAACGGGTAACGCCATCGTTGGCGTAAACAATTGTTGCAGCAGGATCAGTAATCAGAATCGCGGCTTTACTGGCATTAACGGAATGCGCCAGCAACTGCTGCTCTTCATCTTCAGGAAGCAAGGACCTTGTTCCTGAAAGTACCTCCAGATTCATAATTTATCCTTTATCTTCTGCATTTTGTATTAAAAAAATTTATTATTGCTGGGTGAGAGAGTTCCCGTGTTTCTTTTAATTTATCATTAAATATCAGTGATATAGTGATAATAATATTTATCTTACATAAATATGATACTTATTTTTTTGTTATTTTAGTTTATTTATTGAACTTAAAAATACTGTGAGTAAAAACCCAGTTCTTGTTGTAAAAAATATTAAGAGTATATGGCTAAGTTCACCTCTGATAATTCACAATATATAGTGAAGACCGGTACATGACAATAACCGAAACTCCTCCAAAAGGTATTTAGGAGGACTTATGGACATCGGTTTAGGATTCGGTAAGGTATTAAGAAAACTGAGAAAACGCGCAGGCCTGACACAAGAGCAATTGGGACAGGAAGCTAATCTGCAACGTAATTATGTCAGCCTTATGGAGCGAGGTATCAATCAACCTACCATAACAACCCTATTTAAGCTGGCAAAAGCTCTCGATTGCCCAGTTTCTCAAATTATTATCGAAGTTGAAGAGTCCATTAACAAATTAGATTACTGAGTGAATCTGCCGATTCTACTATATTGTGGTAAATAAATTATACAAACATTCTGCTTAAGCAGAGGCTTTTACTCTTGCAGCACTAACATAAATGAAAGTACAGAGCAGCCTTGGAAACAGGGTTCAAATATAATTAGCGGCCCAGAAATTCTGTTGGTAGCCGCGGGTTTGACTCATTCCTGCGTTAGGTTCCAATCCAGGAACAAATAAATTACTACTATCCTGCTATATAATAAATTGTTATTGGCTTGCTTGTTTGTGTTTCTGAAGTTGACCTGATACACCATAAATTGCTAAGGCGAAATAGCAGGTTTATGCTCTCTTCTTTATAACCATTATCCTGAGCCCTGAGCCTGTATCGACCCTTAGGGGGAAGGAGTAAAGGAATGGACTTTAGAGTGATGTACTAAGCATGTCAGTTATAAACCAAACGGAGAGCTAGTGACTTATTCCGGTTTTGTGTTGCTAATCAGAAAATGTATTTTATCGCTTGTATTGCTGCTGGCTGGTTGTGCTTTACCTTCACTTGATGGTCGTACTGAGTCAAAAGCTTTATCTGCCGAAGAGTCAAAACTTACCAGGTTAGGTCAGGGATTGTCTGTTTATACCGGACAGCACCCCGGAAAGTCTGGTGTTTTACCGCTCGAAGATGCGCTATCTGCATTTGCTGCCCGAATGCTTTTAGTTAGCGCAGCAGAAAAAACTATTGATATTCAATATTATATCTGGCGAGACGATACCACGGGAACCTTATTGCTTAAGGCTTTGTACCAGGCGGCAGAAAGAGGCGTAAGAATCCGGTTGTTGCTCGATGATAATGGTATTGCCGGTATGGATGCCAAACTAGCGGTATTAAATGATCATCCACTGATAGAAGTAAGGCTATTTAACCCTTTCTCTGTGCGTAAACCTAAATATCTGGGGTTTATCACTCACTTTTCCAGAGCAAACCGGCGAATGCATAATAAGTCGCTTACGGCAGATAGTCAGCTAACCATCATTGGTGGCCGCAATATTGGTGATGAATATTTTGCCGCAACAGACGGTGTGCTATTTGCTGATCTGGATGTGATGGCTGCCGGAGATATTGTAGAAGCTGTTTCAGCTGATTTTGATCTTTACTGGCAAAGCCAGTCTGCCTATCCGCTGGAAAGGTTGTTACCTGCAATAACAGAGTCTCAGCAGAAGAAATTTCTAATGGATTTAGAAAATATAAATCAGCAATCAACAGCTGCTTTATATCTTACTTCATTACGAAATTCTCATTTTATTGAGGAATTACTGGCAGGCTCATTAGAGATGCTTTGGACCGACGTTGATATGGTTAGTGATCATCCGCTCAAGGGCATTGGTCATGCTACAGAAAGCGAGCTGTTAATTTACCAGCTCAATCAGTTATTAGGACAACCTGAGCAACGTATTATTCTTGTTTCACCTTATTTTATTCCTACCAAAGCCGGGATAGATGTGTTTAAGACATTGATTGAAAGTGGAGTGGAAATTACCGTTCTTACAAATAGTTTTGAAGCTACTGACGTAGCTGTTGTTCATGCTGGCTATGCTAAATACCGTAAAGCTTTGCTTAAGATGGGGGTCTCTTTATTTGAAATGCGTAAGAGCGATAGCAATCAGCCTGATGATAAGGATACAACGTTAGCGGGCAGTTCAGGCTCCAGTTTGCATGCGAAAACCTTTGCTGTAGATGGTAAGAGGGTATTTATTGGTTCATTTAATTTCGATCCGCGTTCAGCGATGCTGAATACTGAGCTGGGGTTTATTATAAATAGCCCGGAACTGGCAGCTGCAGTTGAACAGGTTTTTTCCTCACAGGTACCTGCGCGATCATATGAAGTAAAATTGAGTGATACAGGTCAGTTGTATTGGCAGGAAGAACATAACGGCGGTGTGGTTATTCATACTTCAGAACCCGGCACATCCATTACAACAAGAGCCGTTATGTATTTTTTATCTGTGTTACCAATAGAGTGGCTGCTATAGCAAGCTTCACTTCCCTATACAGAACGAGCTTAAAAGCCGGCCAAGCAGGTCGTCGCCGGTGATTTCATTCAGGTGTTGCTGGGTCAGACGAAGTTCTTCGGCAAGAATTTCTCCGGCGATATAACTATGTAGTTGTTCATGGCCGGTTTGCAGGTGTTCATTGGCTTTGTCCAGAGCATCAAGGTGGCGGCGACGTGCCAGAAAACTGCCTTCTACGCTGGCATCAAACCCAATACATTGTTTTAAATGTTCTCTTAAAGCATCTATACCTTCACCGGTTTTCGCTGATAAGCGGAACACTGGTGCTGTAGCTGCCAGACTAGGCTGTAAAGGCTCACTTGTCAGGTCAGCTTTATTCCGGATTACTGTAATTCCAAGCCTTGCCGGGAGGCGGTCTACAAACTCTGGCCAAATCTGTTGTGGAACAGTGGCATCTGTTGTTGTGCCATCAACCATAAAGAGTACACGATCGGCTTGCTCAATTTCTTTCCAGGCGCGCTCAATACCTATCTGCTCTACTTGATCTGTGGCTTCACGTAGCCCTGCGGTATCAATAATGTGTAGTGGCATACCGTCGATATGAATATGCTCACGCAGTACGTCACGGGTTGTTCCGGCTATATCTGTAACAATGGCCGCCTCTCTGCCTGCCAGGGCATTTAGCAGGCTGGATTTACCGGCGTTAGGCCGTCCGGCAATTACAACTTTCATGCCTTCACGCAGTATGCTGCCCTGAGCAGCCTGTTTTTTTATGGTGGCAAGATCAGTAATAATTTCGGCCAGCTCTGCAGCTACTTTGCCATCAGACAGAAAATCAATTTCCTCATCCGGAAAGTCGATAGCAGCTTCCACATACATTCGCAGGTGGATTACTTTTTCTACCAGCTCATGGATGCGGCGTGAGAATTCGCCCTGTAGTGATTGCATAGCGCTTTTGGCTGCTTGTTCGCTGGATGCATCGATCAAATCAGCGATAGCTTCAGCCTGAGCCAAATCCAGTTTATCGTTAAGGAAGGCGCGTTCTGAGAATTCTCCCGGTCTGGCAAGCCTTACTCCCGGCTGATTTATTACTTGCCGCAGTAGCATATCCAGTAATACCGGGCCACCATGTCCTTGTAGCTCAAGTACATCTTCACCGGTAAAGGAATTAGGGCCAGGAAAGTACAGGGCAATGCCCTGATCCAGAATCTGGTGCTGGCTATCAAAAAATGGCAGATAATCCGCATAGCGAGGTTTAGGAACTTTATGCAGTATAGCTTGAGCAATGGCTTTGGTTGCCGGGCCGGATATACTGATAATACCGACACCGGCTCGACCGGGG
>CAZXTH010000233.1:2535-5754 GCA_964643585.1 uncultured Pseudoalteromonadaceae bacterium | reverse complement strand
TCGCACCGTTGCTTATATCAATTTGGGTGATGCTTACTGGGCACTGGAGCAAAAAGAACCTGCACAAACGGCTTATGCGGAGTATATCCGCCTGATGCGCCATAATGGGCGTGCTGATCGTATTCCTGAACGCGTGTTTACCCGGATGAAACTGGAACGAGATAGCGTCATCAATCAGGCCAGCTACCTTAAAGTAACCGAAGCTCAGTTAAGAGCCGCCGTTGCTGATGGCACTTTTGCCGTTAAGCATGAAGGTAAATCTTATACCTTTGGCAAATCAGACTATATGATCGATACCTCACAGGTAACCGATATGTCTCGTCTGTTCCTTTTTGCGGATGCAGACGATGAAGGTTTTTCTGCCAGTAGTAAGGTTGGCGAAAGACCTGGGCTGGAAGATGTTTTGGAAAACTTTAACGAAGACATAGGTCATTGGAATGTCGCCAATGTGACCAATATGGAAAAAATGTTTCTTGGTGCTATCAAATTTAATCAGGATATCAGTCGCTGGGATGTCTCCAATGTCACCAATATGGAAGGTATGTTCCAGCATGCGGTGTGTTTTAATCAGGATATCGGCCGCTGGAATGTCTCCAATGTTACGAACATGCGTGCCATGTTTTTTTCCTGGCGCGTAAATATCGGCGGCTGGGGCACCAAGCATGAACCATCGGAAATAGCGGCTATTGCCAAAAGATTTAACGGTTGTACTGTTATTGAGAGCAAGTCTGGCAGCTTGTATTTTGTCAGTTCTTTTAATCAGGACATCAGCAATTGGGATGTCTCCAAAGTAACGGATATGCATGCAATGCTTCAAGGTGCGGTTAGCTTTAACCAGAATATCAGCCAGTGGAATGTATCCGCAGTAGAAAACATGCACCGAATGTTTTTTGAAGCAACATCGTTTAATCAGGATTTAAGCCCTTGGCAAACACCTGAAATCGCTGAAAAACCCAATGCATTTATCCGCGAGAATTATCCTGCCGAATGGCTGCCGCAATGGGGTAAGCCGGACTCAGTAGCAGATTCAGAGGAAGGCTAAACCGGTATAGCACAAGCAGCCAAAAACCAGCCCTAATGCCGATCAGTTAAGGTGATACATCCATCACCTTACTCACGCTAACACGCCGTAAACCCTTCCATGGGGGCTCGGTTCCGCCCGTCCAGGGCTCCAACGGTTAGCTTAGAGTAAGCTGATTCCTGCTTAAGTGAACAACATAGTGCGGGGCAAAATAAGGAATACCGCTTTATTTTTGCAAGATACTCATAAAATGGTCGGATTTGTCATAGCACTGTCACTTAATTGTTTTATTTTCAACCGAAGTGTGATAAACCTTTTGTCGAAAATTACAACAGCATCAGAGAGGCATAATATGGAAAGCTTCGAAGACTTACTGAATATGTTGGAGCGTCCTGCCAGCAAACCACGGGCAGCCAAACGCAAATGGCGGGAAATAGAAGAGCTGAAGGAGCGCCGACGCCTTAAAAAAGAATTGTCTGATATCGACTGGACAATTGAACCAGAACTGGCCGATATAGAATTATGAGCAATGCCCGGTGTAAAACACCGGGCATTTTCATTTCAGCATTCATGTCAGGCGGTGTTTACCGCTCGCGCAGTGCTTCTTTCGCCCGGTTAAAAGGCTTAAGCAGGTAATCAAGCACGGTTTTGTTGCCTGTTTTGATGTCTACTGAAGCAATCATACCCGGCACAATGGCAAAGCGCTGGCCTGCTTTGTTTTCCAGAAAATCCGCTTCGGTGCGAATATTCACCCGGTAATAAAAAATATCCGGTTTTACTTCATCCTGTAAGGTATCGGGAGAAATCGTTACCACTTCCCCCTGCAACCCGCCATAAATCGCATAATCGTAAGCTGTAATCTTTACCAGTGCCTGCTGGCCGGGGTGAATAAAGGCGATATCTCGTGGTGCGATACGTGCTTCGATCAGTAAGCTGTCATCAACCGGTACAATTTGCAGTAATTGGCCGTTTGGTGGAATAACACCACCGATAGTCGTTACAGCAATATCCTTTACAATGCCCCGCACCGGCGAACGGTGTGTCAGGCGGCTCAGTGAGTCTGAACGGCCACGCAGCACTGATGCCTGCATTTCACTTTCGGCACTGGCTTTTGCCAGCTCTTCTCTGGATTGAACCAGATACTGAGTATGCAATTCGGTCAGTTTAAGTTCCAGTTCAGCTTTTTGCCGTTGCAGCCTTAATACTTCAACATTACTGGCCGCGCCACTGTCCAGCAGCGATCGGGTAATAACCAGTTCCTGTTCTACCAGGTCCAGCGATTGCTCAATGCCTGCCTGTGACTGTTCCAGCCATTTACGCCGGCTCTGATAAAGACGGGTTTCAGCCGCAATCAGCTGTGGGTACTCATCCAGCTCTGCCGGAAAAGTCAGTTCAGTGCCATTCACTTCGGCTGCCAGCCGGGCTGCGCTGGCTAAAGTGGCCCGGTAACGGGCAGCACTTTCTCCCAGATTAGATTCGGTACGGGTAGGATCCAGTCTGGCCAGCACTTGGCCAGCTTCAACCAGCATACCTTCACGTACGGCAAGTTCAGCCAGAATGCCCCCTTCCAGCGACTGAATCACCTGCTCTCTGGCACTTGGGATAACTTTTCCGGTACCGGCAGAAACTTCATCCAACCGCGCAAATGCAGCCCAGATCAGAAATGCAGCCAAAGCCAGCGTGCTGAGTGTAATAATCCGGGTACATTGGCATAACTGCGCTTCGCTGTATTCACTGTGTTCATCAAGTGATGAGGTAATCAACCGGTCAATCTGTTGCTGCTGACGGACATCATCCATACCTTATTGCCCTCCATGCTGTGGCGCTTTACTGGCAGACTCAGGTGATTTACCGGCAGAAAGCATCGCTATGGCCTGGGCCTTGGGTGCGTCCAGCACAATCCTGCCATTATCCAGTACCACAATCCGGTCAACCAGCTCCAGCATCGCCATCCGGTGGGTGGCAATCAGCACTGTCCGCTGCCCCAGCCACTGTTTCATACCTGCAATAAATAACCGTTCGGTATTATCATCAAGCGCTGCGCTAGGTTCATCCAGCAACAACACATTCGGCTGTCGCAACAGCAACCTTGCCAATAACAGAGATTGTTGCTGACCACCAGACAAACCCAGCCCTCCTTCCATAATCTGGTGGTCTAATCCTGAAGGTAACCGACTAAGCAAATCCGCCGCTCCGGC
>CAZXTH010000233.1:0-2525 GCA_964643585.1 uncultured Pseudoalteromonadaceae bacterium | reverse complement strand
TTGTCAGTGCTTCCAGCACTTCCTGATCACTGGCCTGGGGAGCGCCCAGTGTCAGATTATCCCGGATAGAACCATGAAACAGCCGGGCTTTCTGGGTCAGAATACCGATATCCCGCCGGATATCCGCCGCATCAAGCTGCGGTAAGCTCACTTCATCAAGTGTCAGTAAACCATCGGTGAGTTCAACGCTACCGGCGAGAGCCTGCAGTAAAGTAGATTTTCCGGCCCCGTTCCGCCCCAGTATGGCAATCCGCTCACCGGCTTTAATCTGCAATTGCTGAATATGCAGCACTGCTGTTTGATCCTCTCGGTGATAACGGAAGGCGGCATCCTGAACCAGATAATGGCCATTTAGCACCGCCCGGTGTATTTTCTGTTGCCCCTGAGTGGCATCTACCGGCAGTTGCATAATGCCATCCAGGCTTTGCATTGCGACTTTTGCCTGCTGCCAGCGGGTAAGAATTGATGTCAGTTGCCCCATAGGCGCCAGCATTCTGGATGACAAAATAGATGCAGCCACCAATGCCCCGGTTGTCATTTCTCCTTCCATCGCCAGTGGTGCACCAAACAGAATAACAATAGCAAATACTGCCATTTGTACTGTCTGGCTCCAGACTGTCAGAGCATGAACCCGTTTGCGCATTGCCATGCTGGCTTCGGCAGTTGCCGCATTAAACTGATTCCATTGTTGCTGGAAACGGGGCTCTGCCTGCATGGCTTTAATGTCTTCCATTCCCTGAATACTTTCGACCAGTAATGCATTACGCAATGAGGATTCACGCATGGCCATCTGGGCGCAGCGGGCAAGTTGCTTTTGCATCAGCAGTGCAGGCCCAAGCATCAGTATTACCGCAACTACAGGTATCCAGGCTACCGGCCCGGCGATAATATAAAACACCACCATGAACAACAGAAAGAAAGGTAAATCAGCCAGAGCCCCGATAGTGCTGGAGGTTATAAGCTCACGGATTTGCTCCAGCTCACGTAACTGGGAAATAAAGGTGCCGGTCGATTTTGGCCGAACGCTGTTGCGTAACCGTAAAGCATGCCCAAACACTCTGTCTGATACCCGGATATCTGCACGCTTACCCAGTAAATCAGTCACGTGGCTGCGTAACAGATTCATCAGAAAACTAAACAGCAGCGCCAGCATGACTCCACCAAACAGCACATACAACGTAGGCATAGACTGTGCCGGAATAACCCGGTCGTATACCTGCATAGAAAACAGAATACCCGCCAGCCCCAGTACATTGGCAATCATAGATGCCAGCATCACATGCAGATAAGGTTTAAGTTCCGGCACAATTAACCGCCGCAACCAGCCCCTTTTCCAGGGTGCCAGATAACCATCAACCCGAACATCATGTCCGCCAGTCACGGGCCGTAAGATAACCGTTTTAACCACCGCGGCAATTAAAGCAGACGCTTCAATCTGTAACGATAACCCCTGTTCCGCTACCATACATACGGTGACATCCCCATTGCTGTCGACGGACTGAGCTATTGCAAGCTGACCATCCTGCAATTGCACCAGCAGTGGTAAACGCCAGGGCGACAAATCACTTTTACTTAACTTACTGAATCTGGCTGCAAGCCCTGCTTGCCTGGCAAGTTGCCTGATCAGGATCTGTTGGTCAGAACCTGTATGCCACTCTGCTGCCAGCCGGATATTTTCTTCAGAACAATCCAGCCGGTAATGACGGCAAATGCTCAGTACCGCACTCACCCAGGCAGCAGTATCCGGCTGCTTCTGAGATTTTTCTGTTTCCGGTGGTGATGGCTTACGTAATGTCATGGCTGCAGTTCAACTCCCTGAATGCGGCTTTGCTCCAATGAGAAAATCCGTCGCAACTGACCGGTATGAAAAAGGCAGGAAGCCTGTAACTGCCGCAGATCTGAAATGGTGTTTTGCCGGTCCAGCCGAGACTGGTGAATTTCCTGCTCGGCATTAAGTAAATCCAGTAACGGGCGGGTACCCAGAGACAGATATTGCTGTTGATATAAATCACGGGTTTCCATGCTCAGTTGCTGCCGCCGGATAAGGACATCCAGGTTCTGCTGCAAACTGAGTTGCTGGTTCTGTCCTTCCAGTAATTGCTGGCGTGCAGTTAAGGTTGTTTGCATCACTGCTGCTTCTGCACTTTGTAAAGCCTGACTGGCAGCCCGCTGCCTGGCTTTAACAGATCCGCCCTGATCAAACGGCATATTAACATTTACAGCTATGGCATATTGGGTACGATCACGCCCGGCGCTGGCATAAGGGTTATCATCAAGATAATGGGTAGCAGAAGGATCCAGACTAATCGTAGGCCGCAGCTGCGCGTGGCTTTGGTCTATTCTCGCCAGTGCAATCTGGCGCTGAGCCTGAGCCACCAGCATAGCCGGAGTTTGCTGAATATCTGCTGCGGGATTACAAAGGCCATGCTGATCAGGAAAGCGCTCTGACATTTCCGGTATCTGCATTTCCCCCATTAGCATAGCCAGTGTGCCGCGCCATCTTTTCCGCTGCGCACGGTATTGCA
>CAZXTH010000232.1:0-5755 GCA_964643585.1 uncultured Pseudoalteromonadaceae bacterium | reverse complement strand
TTCACCGACCACATGATCGACATCTGCTGGTCGGTGAAGCTGGTGCCGAACCCCGGGTTGGCGAGGATGTCGGCGCGCTGCGCCGCGGTCTTCGCGTTGAGATTGCGGCTGACGGCACAATTAGTGCGTTGCCTCAAGGGGCACCAGCCAATGCCATGATGGTAGCCGGGCGGATTAAACTGGTTAATCCTGCGTATCAGGATATTCATAAAGGTAATGATGGTTTATTCCGTCGCCGGGATGGCCAACTGGCAGAAGCCAGCGCCGACGTTAGCCTGCAAAGCGGTGCAATAGAAACCAGCAATGTGAACGCTGTGGGGGAGATGACTTATATGATCAGCTTACAGCGCCAGTTCGAATTGCAGGTAAAGATGATGAAGAATGCTGAAGATATGGATCGGCAACAGAATCAGCTGTTACGGGTAACAGGTTAATAATTTTTGATTAATGGGCTGATGCCCGGGAGGCAATAATGCATCCAGCATTGTGGATTAGTAAAACCGGATTAGATGCGAAACAGCGCGATATTTCGGTGATTTCTAACAATCTGGCTAATGCCAGTACGGTTGGTTTCAAGAAAAGCCGGGCTATCTTCGAAGATCTGCTGTACCAGAACGTTAATCAGCCTGGTGGTAACTCTTCCCAGAATACCCAGTTACCTAATGGGTTGATGATTGGAGCGGGTACTAAGGTCGTTGCAACCCAGAAAAACTTTACTCAAGGTAACATGATTACTACTGATAACAGTATGGATCTGATGATTCAGGGCCATGGCTTTTTTGAAGTATTGATGCCCGATGGCACTATTTCGTATACCCGCAATGGCCAGTTCACTGTAGATGATGAAGGTAACATGGTGACATCTGGTGCAGGCTTCCAGTTACAGCCTAACATTGTGATTCCACCGGATGCACAGAGTTTAACGGTATCTCAGGATGGTGAAGTCTCCGTTATGTTACCTGGCGCGCAAGAAAATGCTGTGATTGGGCAGCTAACCGTGACTAATTTTATTAATCCGGCTGGCCTTGAACCGATTGGGCAAAACCTGTTCAGGGAAACAGGTGCCAGCGGCGACCCTGTGCAGGGCATTCCTGGACTGGAAGGTTTGGGGCTGATTATTCAGGGATCTCTGGAAACATCTAATGTGAATGTCACAGAGGAGCTGGTCAGCCTGATTGAAAGCCAGCGTGTCTATGAAATGAACTCAAAAGTCATCTCGTCTGTTGATCAGATGCTTGGCTTTGCTATTCAGCAGTTATAACGGAGGAACGTTATGATGCGCTTATTAATTGGTTTAAGTTCAGCATTATTACTGTCTGCCTGTGCATCATTGCAGGAGCCGATACCGAATGATCCTAACTTTGCTCCGCTGCCTCCGGAGCCGGCTGCACGCCCAGTGATACAGAATGGTTCGCTGTTTGCCCAAAATTTTTCAAACAGCTTGTATTCAGATCAGAAAGCCCGCCAGGAAGGTGACATTATCACTGTAATCCTGACTGAAAGGACGCAGGCATCGAAAAAAGCTAAGACAGAAATGCAAAAAGACAGCTCAACTTCTTTCGGACCAATGGTCGGGTTGGGAGGGCGCAACGTTTCTGTTGCCGGAAATGTTCTGCAGTTTGGTGCAGATTCTGCTTCAGATTACAAAGGTGATTCAAAAGCGGACCAGAGCAATAGCCTGACCGGGAACATTTCGGTACATGTATTGCAGGTGATGTCTAATGGCAATCTGGTAGTGCGTGGTGAAAAGTGGCTGACCTTGAATACTGGCAAAGAGTATATCCGGTTGACCGGGGTTATCCGCCAGCAGGATGTAGATGTGCATAATACTGTTGAGTCGACCAAAATTGCCAATGCCCGCATCGAATACAGCGGTACAGGCGCTCATCATTACGGGCAATCTCCGGGTTGGTTGAGCCGGTTCTTTAATGGTCCGTTATGGCCATTCTAGGAGATTCTTTATGAAACGCATGGTCATTATTTCTGGTTTACTGTTGTGTCTGGCTGTTATTACAACTGAGTCCCATGCTGCCAGAATTAAAGATGTGGCAGATGTTGAAGGTGTCCGTTCAAACCAGCTTGTAGGCTATGGCCTAGTGGTTGGATTACCGGGTACCGGAGAGCAAGGCGCATTTACTGAACAAAGTTTCCGTACCATGCTGGCCAATTTTGGTATTACTCTGCCTGTTAATGCCAGAACCCAGATTAAGAATGTGGCTGCTGTTGCTGTGCATGCTGAATTACCTGCGTTTTCGAAACCCGGTCAGTCGCTGGATGTTACGGTATCGTCTGTTGGCAGTGCCAAAAGCTTGCGTGGAGGTACTTTACTGCAAACTTTCCTGACGGGTCTTGATGGGAATGTTTATGCTGTTGCACAGGGTAGCCTGATTGTCAGCGGGCTGGGGGCTGAAGGCCGTGATGGTTCACGTATTCAGGTAAATACTCCTACGGTTGGCCGGATTCCGAATGGAGGTTTGGTTGAGCGTGAAGTCATCAGTCCTTTTGGGCAAGGTGATTTTATTACATTTAATCTACGCCAACCTGATTTCACAACCTCAAAAAGGCTGGCTGATACGATTAACAGTTTTATTGGCCCTGATACGGCTTATTCTCTGGATGGCTCTTCCGTGCAGGTACGTGCTCCGCGTGATACCAGCCAACGGGTTTCTTATTTGTCTACTCTGGAAAACCTGACATTTGAACCGGGTGATGCATCTGCAAAAATTATTATTAATTCCCGTACCGGAACAATTGTTATTGGTAAGGAAGTCAGATTATTCCCTGCGGCAGTGACGCATGGCGGATTGACAGTCACTATTGCTGAAAACCCGACGGTTGTTCAGCCAAATCCACTCGCTCAGGGGCAGACTGCCATTGAAGAGAACAGCATTATTGATATAAATCAGGCTGATTCCAGAATGTTTAAGTTCGACCCTGGTGTGACGCTGGATGATTTAGTGCGGACAGTTAATGCTGTTGGTGCTGCTCCTGGCGACCTGATGGCCATACTCGAAGCGCTGAAAGAAGCTGGCGCTATTCATGGTGAACTGGTGGTGATCTGATATGAGCCTGACGCAAAACAATATGAATTATCATGATCTGACCAGCCTGCAGAATATCCGCAGCCAGTCTAAAAGTGATGAACAGGGAGCTTTGCGTCAGGCCGCTGAACAGTTTGAAGCGATCTTTATGAACATGCTGCTTTCCAGTATGCGTAAAGCGAATCAAGCGTTTGAGGTAGAAGGAATGATGAACTCCCAAACTACCAAGTTTTACCAGGATATGCAGGATAGCCAGATGGCAACCGAGTTAGCTAAAAATGGCAGTCTTGGATTGGCAGATTTACTGGTGCAACAATTCAGTCCTCAGACTGCAAAGTCACAAGCTAATACCAGTGCTCAGGCGTTACCTGATTTATTGCAGCGTAAAACAGCAATGATCCGGCAGTCTGACGCAGTTAAATCAGCAGAGCCTGTTAATGTGACTAAACCTGTAATCCCTGTAACAGAAAATACGGGCGCTGAAGAAAGCAAAAACTGGTCAGTAGAATCGCCGGTAGATTTTGTCAAACGTTTACTGCCAGCTGCAAGAAATGCGGCATCGGCTATTGGTCTTGATCCTATGGCTCTTATAGCACAGGCTGCTCTGGAAACAGGTTGGGGCAAGAGAATGATCAGAAATACTGCCGGTGATAACAGTTTTAATCTGTTTGGCATTAAAGCCCACAATGGCTGGCAGGGAAATACAGCTGTTGTTGATACGCTTGAATACCGGCAAGGTGTGGCCCGCAAAGAACAGGCAAAGTTCAGAGCTTATGAATCGCCAGAACAAAGTCTGTCAGATTATATCAGCTTTGTAACCGGGAATATGCGGTATGAAGATGCAGTGAAAACCGCATCTGATCCTAAAGCCTATTTTGAACAGCTACAGGCAGCAGGCTATGCAACTGATCCTGAATATGCCAGAAAAATAATGTCGGTTTATCAGGGAAGTACCTTTGAACAGGTAAGAAGTGAACTGGCAGATACTCAAGAAATAACAAATGCTGCCGAATAACCGTAATACAGTCCTGAATACGTCAGGTGACTGGAGCGAACTATGTCTGATAACCTACTGAAAATCGGTACTTCTGCCATACTGGCTAACAGCACATTGCTGAATACTACCAGTAATAATATAGCCAACATCAATTCTAAAGGCTACGTACGGCAGCGCACGGAATTTGAAGCCCAGATCCTGGGGCTGGGTGTTGGCCGGGGTACAACAGAAAGGCTTATCAATGACTTTACCTTAAAACAATTGCGCCGAGATACGTCTTCATACAGTTACAGTGCTCAGTATCTTTCAGAAGCTAATCGGGTTGATGCATTATTTTCTAATCCGGCGAATAGTATTGCCACGAATATTAATGACTTGTTCAAGCAAATTCAGACTGCCAATAATGAGCCGACAGTGCCGGCAAACCGCGGTTTGATTCTTGGTAGTGCCAAAGCGATGCTGGATCAGTTCAATACATTATCCACACAGGTATTGGATCAGGAAAAGTTTGTTAATCAGCAGCTGCAACTGTATGTCACTCAGTCTAATAATTATATCCAGCAAATAGCCAGTCTGAATAAAGAGATTGCATCTTACGGTTCGGGAAACAGCAAACCAGTACCACTGGATCTGCTCGATAAACGCGACCAGGCGATTCTTGGGCTGGCTGAGATGATGGACATAAAAGTGCTGGATGCTGCTAATGGCGAGAAGCTGGTATTTACAGGTACCGGCCAGGCATTGGTAATGGAAGGTAATGATTTTAATCTGATCGGTTTGCGTGGCAACCCGGATACAACCCGTCTGGAATTACAGGTTGAATGGCAGGGGTCTGTCACTATTAATCGCGATGTGAACGTGAAAGAACTGGGTGGAAAACTCGGTGGTCTGGTTGCTTTTCGCGAAGAAATTCTTGACCCTGCTCAGAATCAGCTGGGGCAGCTGGCTATTTCGATAGCCGATGCGATGAATACACAAAACCGGTTGGGTATGAACCTGAACGGTGAGCTCGGTGGAGATTTATTTAAAATTCCTGCGTTTGATGGTCAGTCTTATCCCGGTAATGCCGGTTCAGGTTCTCTTACTATGGAGATTGAACCAGGCCAGGGAAAGAGCATGCCACCGAATGATTTTATGGTCACCGTAGAGGCAGGGAATACTGTTCGTATTCAGGCGCTGGATGTTCGTGGTGAGGTTATTCCAGGCAGTGATAAAGTGGTTACAGTAGCCGGATTTCCGGCAACAATTTCTTCTGCGGATGCAGGAGGTGATCTGTATGGCATGGAGATTACGATTGATGGCGCTCCGGCAGCAGGTGATCGTTTTATGCTTAAACCTTTATCTTCAGCATCACGGGTAATTGAAATGGCAACAACCCGTCCTGAAGATGTTGCGCTTGCTTCACCTATCAGAACAGAACTGACAGTGGGTAACCTGGGAAATGCCAAAGTTGAAAATCTGACAGTTACAGATACAAGACCTTCGCCAGCAACGGCTTTCCAGACACCGTCGGGTTTAGTTAATGGTCCCTGGACCATGACTTATCTTGGCGGCGATACATTTGAAATTCGTGATAATACCAATGCAGTTATCGGAACTGCAGCTTATGGCTCCGGACAATATCAGAATGTATTGAGTCAGGCAGGTCTCGGAAACTCTGGCTTTGACTTCTCGGTCAGTGGAGTACCGCAAGTAGGGGATACGTTTACCATTGCCT
>CAZXTH010000231.1:0-5760 GCA_964643585.1 uncultured Pseudoalteromonadaceae bacterium | reverse complement strand
CAATTACTGTTGGTGCCGGGGTTGCTGTTAAAGATCCTGCTTACCGTGGTTTCAGCAGTGAAACCCGGCTACTACCAACATTTTTTATTGATCACCGCTATTTCAGGCTGGCAGGTCCAAACCTGGATCTGAAAGTAGCAGATCACAACAATATTGCGGTTGTTATAAGAGCAAAGTATGCGCTGTATGATGGCTATCGATCTAAAGATGCATGGATACTTGACGGTATGAAACGTGATGCCAGTATCTGGATCGGCCCGCATATCAGTTGGCAGTTTACTGCTGACAGCCAGCTATTTGCGGAAGTCCTTGGTGATACGTTCTCCAAGAGCGAGGGCTGGCAGGCAAGTACCGGTATATCAACACGTTTTACACTTACTCCACGCCTGCATCTTGAACCCCGCATCACAATCAGCTGGTATGATAAAAACTATATCGATTACTATTATGGTGTACGGGCAGCAGAAGTTCGTGACTTCCGCACTGCGTATCAGGGCGATGCTGCAGTTCTGCCTGAAGCGTCAGTTCGACTGACATATATTATAAGTCCGGAACAGGCTGTTTCACTTAATACAGGCGTTCGTTTCCTGCCTGATGAAGTCTACGATAGTCCGCTGGTTGATAGCAGGACAGAGAAAACCGCCAGCCTGTTTTACAGTTACCGTTTTTGAGCCATATATGAACCGCATTATTCTGGTAGAAGATCATGAACGCTTAACCACCTTGCTGTCGACCGCACTGCATCGTGTTGGTATTGAATGCGATTGTTTCAGTAGCAGTGCTGCAGCCTGGCAGGCGCTTTCTATGCAACAATACGCAGTACTGGTACTGGACCGGGGTTTACCTGATGGTGAAGGTCTGGCATTACTGCGCAGATTAAGAAGCAACGGCAACATGATACCCTGCCTTGTACTTACTGCACGAAATGCGGTTCATGATCGAATTGAAGGGCTGGAAAGCGGAGCAGATGATTATCTCAGTAAACCCTTTGCCATGGATGAACTGGTCGCCAGAGTACGGGCACTATTGCGAAGACCTCCGGTAATACAGACTCTTAACCCCAAATATGGTGATTTGGAGCTCTACCCTGCCACAGCACAACTGGAATGTGCAGCTAAACAGGTTATGCTCGCACCGGCCGAAGTTCAGATAATGTTTTCACTGATGCAATCGGCAGGAGAAATGGTCGCCCGTAACAAGCTTGAACAGGCTGCCTGGGGTCTGAGCGAAGCGGTAACACCTAATGCGCTGGATGTTGCTTTGCACCGTCTGCGTAAAAAGCTGCTGGAGCTCAATTCAACCATTACGATCACCAATATTCGGGGCCGCGGTTATGCGTTGCATTAAACGACTATACCGCAATCTGGCATTGCGGCTTATCAGCACCTTTGTTGCCGCAGTCCTGCTGTTACTGGGAGTTATTTACTTTTATATCCATGCGGTAAACCCGGATTTACTGATCCAGAAGATTATGCGAAAACAAATCGATTTTCTGGCCCAGCATATTACAACAGATACCCGCGGAGTACCGATAAGCATCTCGCTACCAGATGACAAAAGCTGGTTCCAGATGATACTGCGTGATGATCTGAAATACAGAGTACTGACCAGCGATGGCACTGTGATACTGTCATCAGATGAGGATATGTCACCATTTGAGGAGAGCAGCACAGAGTTTTCTGCATCTCCTTCTTACCTCTACAGCAGTAACGAAAACAGAGACTACATCATAAGCCGTAAACTGAGCACACCATCCGGTGAGTATTTGCTGCAGGCGTTTAGCAGCAACAGAATTCTTGATCTGTTTCAGTTAACCAGAGTCGAGCCTATTTCTCATATCGCAATCTTCATTGCCCTGCTGTTTTTCCTGTTGATTACCATCATTGTAATTATCACTATCCGTTATATGCTAAAACCTTTACAGGTTGCTTCGGCAATCGCTGCCGGTATCACACCACAGAATCTTCAGCAGCGGCTTAATATTGATAAACTGCCTTCAGAAGTGGTCCCGCTGGTTGAAGCATTTAACTCTGCACTGGACAGGCTGACTCACGGATTTCAGGTACAGCAGGAACTGCTGGCAACAACCGCTCATGAATTAAAGACTCCGCTTGCCCTGCTGCGTGGCGAAATTGAAATGTCAGATAACCTACCCTCACGACAGTTATTACTGAAAGATATTGATCAGATGGTAAGACAGGTTCATCAGTTACTGCATCTGGCCGAGGTAAGAGAAGCCTGTAATTATCTGGCCAGACTGGCAATGAACCATCAGGTACAACTGTCTTTGCACTATACCGAAGACATCATCAATGTTACGGCAGATCGCAGTACACTATTTATCCTGATTAAAAATCTGGTGGAAAATGCGATAAACCATGCCCCGCCACACAGCCATATTGAAATTATTATTGATCATCATCTATTGCAGATCCGTGATTACGGCCCCGGTATCGAGGAAGAACATTTACCGCTATTGTTTACTAAGTTCTGGCGGGCACCTGAAAGGCGCAACCAAGGAGCTGGACTGGGTTTAGCTATTTGTAGTGAAATTGCCAGAATGCACAGTTGGCAGTTGCAGGCGGAAAACGCCAGCCCCGGAGCAAAATTTACTCTGAGTTTACAGGCGGTTTAGCGTTAGGGGCTACAGCCCCTAATTCATATCAATAAATGCCAGCCCCAGTTGGTAACTGTCTTCCCCTTCCTGCCCACAGCGCATTATTTTAGCTGTGGCATCAAGGGGGGGAACACTGGCGTTAGGAGACTCCAGCCTGACACGCAGCAATGTGCCCACTTCCAGTGGCTCATCAATTTCAACTGACATGCCCGAAGCACTGAGATCACGACACTGCCCGTCAATTACCCGGCCATTGCCGGGATCGTTAATCATCAGGCTTACCTCGGCATTTACCATCATCCTGAAATAATGCCGGTTATCATTCCTGCCCAACATATTTTACTCCTGATACTGCAACAGAGAAATTTGCATGAAACAAGCTTCCCTGTTTAAAGAAAAACTGCCACTTCTGTTGAAGTATTAATACACACTAGTTATAGAAGGTTCACCGCATGCTGTAAAGTTTTAGCTGCCTGATTGCTAAGCGACAGTAATTTCCTGATACTGATATAAGAATAAAATTTTTGTCTATAGAACTCATGAAAGAATTAAAGTTTATTCTTTAAAAAGGTTTTTAAAATTGACTATCTATCCTTGGTTTTCTCGAAATAGATAAAAGCTCACCGAACTTACTACAGCGATTCTAATCAATAGAAAACAAAAAATTTAATTAACGCGTATATAGCCTATATGGCAATATCCTTCAGCAGAATTATCTTGTCGGCTTGTATATAAAATAACTGACTGCCCAGCTGCTTTTGCAGCTGTTAGCACAGATACAAAAACTTGATAATTGCTGTCTGATTCATTTAGATATGCCCAAGCATGATTATTACCACATAACTTTGGCGTTCCTTCTAGCACTACACGGAACCCATAATTATTACCAGACGTCACTTCGATTACAGAAATTTTACCGTAAACAGAACCATGCCATGGGTTAGCTTCTGCAGCACTGGATAGTATAAAAATCATAAAAACTAAATACTTATTCATAACCACTCCGGACAAATCGAAAATTTAACAATCGCCCATTATATGTAATCTTTTTAACCTTTCAACTCACTAACCGCATTTAATACCCGCTTAACTGAAACCGGATAGGGTGTTCCCAGCTGCTGGGCATGCAATGACACTTTAAGCTCCTGCAGCATCCAGTAAATTGTTGTTACCGGCTCAGGCAATACGCTGTTTCCGGCATATTTTCCCAGCAAGCTATTATAGGCATCTGCCGCTTTCTCATATTCATGCATCAGTAAACGATCCCGGTGTGGGTCAACCGGCAATTTTTCGAGCCGTTTTTGCATTGCCTGCAGATAACGCAGTAAATCATCAAGCCTTGCAGCACCATGCTGACTGACAAAGCCTTTGAAAATCAGTTCTTCAAGTTGCTGTTTAATATCAGCCTGAGATTGGACATGCGTTAAATCCACTTTACCTTTCAGGCGTTTACTGATGTCATGGCACAATGTCAGAATCTGCTCTACTTTCAGAGCTACTACCACTACAGTATCGCCAATATCGGCCCGCACTTTATCGCGTAATACCGCAAAATCCTTGTCATTTTGCGGTAAAGGCTGCTGCATGATCAGTTCATCCACACCGGCAGCAATACAATCATCAATCAGCTCCAGCACCCGGCCAAAAGGGTTAAAATACAGACCAAGCTTCGCCTTATTAGGTAAAGATTCCTGCAGATATTTAACCGGAGATGGCATATTAAGCAGTAGCAACCTACGCAGGCCAAGCCGGGTACTTTGTTCTGCCTGTTGCGGGTTATCCAGTAGTTTTACCGCGACAGAATCACGATCATCTACCAGTGCCGGGAAGGCCTTAATTTCATAACCGGCCTGAATCTTCACATATTCTTTCGGTAACTGCCCGAAAGTCCAGTCCGTCAGCTTATCCTGTTCTATGCCCTGCTCTGCTACTTCACTCAGGCTTTGCTGAACCTGTCCTTGTAAATTCTGTTTCAGCAAGTTCAGAGAGCGTCCCTGTTTTACTATCTTGCCCTGTTCATTAACCACTTTAAAATTCATCGTCAGATGAACCGGCAAACTAAGCAAATCCCAGGCATCTTCAGGAATAACAACACCTGACATCCGTTTCAGCCGCGCAGTGATAACCGACAGCAAAGCACCTTCATCCGGATTGATGGTTTGCATCAGTGCATCAGCATAATTAGGAGCAGGTACAAAGTTACGGCGATACTGTTTAGGTAAGGATTTAATCAAAGCAACTAATAATTCATGCCGCAGCGCCGGAATCAGCCAGTCAAAACCGGTATCTTCTATCTGGTTCAGCAATGCCAGCGGAATAACCAGACTGACCCCATCATCGGCTTCTCCGGGCGAAAAATGGTATTCCAGCGGTAAAGCCAGGTTTCCCTGTCGCCAGATTTCCGGAAACTTATCCGCAGTGATATCACTGGCATCACGGTTAAGCAGACTGTCAGGATCAAAGTTAAGAAATGCCGGAGCTTCAGCGCGTTTTTTCTTCCACCATTTGGCAAAATCTATACGGTTATTGGCTGATTGTGGTACCCGGTCAGCATAAAAGGCGGCTAAAGTATCTTCATCGACCAGGATATCACGACGGCGTGATTTATCTTCCAGCGCTTCAACTTGCTCGATAAGCCTGCGGTTATGCTGTAAAAACGCTTCCTGAGAGCCTAGCTCTTCATTGACCAGAGCTTCGCGGATAAAAATCTGATGGCTAACAACCGGGTCTATCCGGCTGTACAAAACAGCCCTTCTGGCAACAATAACCAAGCCGTACAAGCTGACCTGTTCATAAGCAACTACAGCACCGCGTTTTTTCTCCCAATGAGGTTCGCTATAACTGCGGCTGACTAAATGTTCTGCTAATGGCTCTACCCATTCAGGCTCAATTTTAGCCAGACTGCGTGCATACAAACGGCTGGTTTCCACCCACTCTGCAGCCATAACCCATTTAGGTTTGCGCTTAAACAGATGACTACCCGGGAAAACATAAAAACGTGTCTGGCGCGGGCCAAGATAGTCTGCTTCGCTATCTTTAAAACCAATCTGCCCTAGCAAACCGGACAATACAGCTGTATGAACAGCCTGGTACTCAGCATGCTGCTGATTCAGGGTTATACCCAACTCCTGCACCAGTTGTTG
>CAZXTH010000230.1:2144-5779 GCA_964643585.1 uncultured Pseudoalteromonadaceae bacterium | reverse complement strand
CCGGGCCTTCCGGCTGTGGTAAATCGACATTATTGCAGGTACTGGCCGGAGAACTGGCTGCCGACCAAGGTCAGATAAAGCTTAACCAGCAGGTCATGTCATCAGCACAACTTGCCCCCTTATGCGCTTTGTTACCGCAACAGCCGGATATTTTCGATATGACCATTGCTCGTAACCTGCGACTGGCCGATGCCAGCGCCACCGACGAGCAACTGTGGCAAGTACTGGAAAAAGTCGCTCTGGCCGATTGGGTAAAACAACAGCCACAAAAGCTGAACACCACCGCCGGTGAATACGGTACCCGCCTGTCCGGTGGGCAAGCACGCAGGCTGGCGCTGGCAAGATTACTGCTGACCCAAAGGCCCGTCATGTTACTGGACGAACCCTTTGCCGGGCTGGATCAGGCCACCAGCCAGCAGGTATTACAGGCATTGCTGCAACACCAACAGCATGGTGTACTGATTATTGTCAGCCACCAACCATTACCTGTCGCTTTATCGGCTGAGCTAGCATGGCAAACACATACAACAGACTGAAATAAAAGCATAACTATGAGACAATATCTGTCCCTTTCCTGGTAGTCGGCACTATGAAGCAAATTGTTATAACAGGTAGCGGTTTCAGCGGTTTAGCAACAGCTATCCAGCTTATTGAACAACTCAACCAACCGGTACGTCTTTGCCTGATTAACCCGTCGGCCACCCAACTGACCGGGGTAGCCTATCAGCCACATAAAACCCATCTGCTACTGAATGTTAATGCCGCCAGAATGAGTTTATACCCGGATAAACCCGGACATTTTCTGGACTGGGTGATGCAACAGCCTGATTATCAGTACATACCGCAACAGGTAATGGCACAAACGTTCCTGCCAAGGGCTCTTTACGGCAGTTATCTGCAACATAACTGGCAGCAAAGCCTGCAAACAGCGACGGCAAAAAATATCGATATCATCCACTATCATCAGGATGTTATTCACTGCCGCCGGCACCAGCAGCAATTTCAGCTGACGCTGGATAACCAGCAAAAGCTCAGTGCCGATATACTGATACTGGCTAACGGTAATCATCTGCCGGGTGATAAAGTGTTACCCGATCCTTCTTTTGCCAGCAGCCCGTATTATGTAAAAAATCCCTGGCATCCTGCAGCATTTACCGCCATACCGGCAGATAAGCCGGTACTGATTATCGGCAACGGCCTGACAATGGTGGATACTGTACTCAGCCTTCGCCAACAAGGCTTCAGACAACAGATTATCGCGGTATCACCGCATGGTTATAATATTCTGCCACACCGCCACCCGGGCATCAGCTACCCGGATTTTTCAGCCGAACTGCTTAATGCTGGCAGCCTGCGCCAACTGGTCACGGTTGTCCGCAGCCATATCCGCCGGATCAGGCAACTGGGTATCTCAGCCGAACCGGTAATAGACGCTATCCGCCCTTATACCCAGCAGCTATGGCGTAGTTTGTCTCTGGCTGATAAACGCCGTTTTATGTCAAGGGTACGCCACTTATGGGGTGTGGCAAGACACCGGCTGCCACTGCATATTGCCGATCAAATCCAGCAACTACGTACCGATGGCCTGCTAAAAGTGTATGCCGGGCGCGTACTCAGCCTGCAGCAAAACCACAATAGCGTGACAGCCTGCTTCAGCGATAAGAAAACCGGCCAGGCTATCACAGCCGATGTCGGCAGAATCTTTAACTGCACCGGGCCAGAAACCGATCTCCAGGGTGTACCGCGACATGTTTTATCTCAGATGCTACAAGATGGTTTGCTGCAGCAAGACCCGTTACGGCTGGGTATCAGAGCCGACACCACCAGCTTCCGTGTGCTGGACAGCAACAATCAGCCTCACACCAATCTGTATACGCTGGGTAGCAACCTCAAAGGCGAACTGTGGGAAAGTACCGCAGTGAATGAACTCAGAACCCAGGCAGCCAAGCTCGCAGCCAGTATTATCCGGCAGCTATCGTGACATCAGAAAACACAGAATCTGCCCTGTTGCGAGCTTACCAGCAGCAGGTTGCAGATGGCACACTGCAATACGATGAAAACCAGTACCAACTGCTGCAAAAGCTGTCCCGGCTAAACCAGCAGTTAGGCGCATCACAGGCAGCAGCCAGCGCTGAGCCAATACGCGGCTTGTATATTCAGGGACCAGTCGGGCGCGGTAAAACCCTGTTGATGGATCTGTTTTATCAGCATCTGGCAACTGAGCGTAAAATCCGGTTGCATTTTCACCACTTTATGGCCCGTATCCATCAGGAGCTGAATGCCCTTAGCGGCCAGAAAAATCCGTTACAGCTGATTGCGACACAATGGGCTGAGCGCTACCAGGTACTGTGTTTTGATGAGTTTTTTGTCAATGATATCGGCGATGCCATGCTGCTGGGCACGCTGTGGCAGCATTTATTTGAACTGGGCACAGTACTGGTTACTACCTCTAATGCACTACCGGAAGATCTCTATCACAACGGCCTGCAACGGCAGCGCTTTCTGCCTACTATTGCGCTGTTGCAACAATACTGCGAAGTGCTGACACTGGACAGCGGTCAGGACTACCGGCTATTGCACAATCAGTCATGGCAATATTACCTGCAGCCCGGCAGCCAGGCGCAGCTACAGCAGCTGGCAGAACAACTGGCCGGGCCGGTTATACCGCTAAGCACTATCCGCATTCTTAACCGGGATATTCCGGCACTGTGGCATAACGACAAGGTGATTGGTTTTGATTTTATGGCGTTATGCTCTGGCCCGCGCAGCCAGCTGGATTATATGGAACTGTTAAACCGCTACCCGATTATTGCTGTACATCAGGTGCCACAGTTTAGTTATCTGGCTGATAAACCGATTGTGCATGGTATTGAAGACAGCTATCAGCGCGAACATAAAGACTACTATGTCAGCAAGCTGGATAACGAAGCACGCCGCTTTATCGCGCTGGTAGACGAATGCTACGACAGAGGCAAACTGCTGTTGCTAACCGCTGACGTGCCAGTGACAGAGCTGTATCAGGCCAGACAACTCGCCTTTGCCTTCGCCCGTTGCAGTTCAAGGCTGTTTGAAATGCAAAGCTGGCACCATAACAACCATTAAGGTACTTATTAGATATTCTTAAAGATGAATAATTTATAATTTTCTATTCTTTATTTGCATATAAGGTTCTGCAATAAACTGATATTCACCGCAGCGCTGGCAAATAAGGAAACATCATGTCTGGCACACTTACCACACAACCCGGTAATGAGCATATCGTTCCAAATACAGAGATAGATCAGCAATGGGCAGATTTACTCTCCCCGGCACGACGCAAATTTCTGACACAGGCAGGATTAACCACCGCTGCCGGGCTGGCTGCAGTACTGGCACCATCAGCGGTACTTGCAGCACCAAAACCACAGCCGCTGGCTGGAAGCCTGACATTTCAGCCAATAGTGCCGCCGCCCTCTGTTGGCAAAAGCCCATGGGGATATGAAACCTTTAAAGAAACAGCAACACAGCCAAAAAGTATCCGGCCAGGTGAAGCAGCCGCAATACCGGAAAAACCACGCCCTTATACAGATATACTCAGCTATCATGCCCATATTTATTTTGATGAAGATAATTATCAGAAAGCCGCCCGCTTACGG
>CAZXTH010000230.1:0-2134 GCA_964643585.1 uncultured Pseudoalteromonadaceae bacterium | reverse complement strand
GTGGTCCGCAGAGCGTTTTCCGGTTGAACTGGGGAACTGGAATCTGGAGCCACGGGGGCCGCATGTCACCCCGTCATTCTATTTTGGTTTTACTAATGATCTGTTGCCGCTGATTGTACCCTGGCTGCAACTTAACAGCCTTGGATTAACCATTCTGCTTCATCCTAATACTGATGACCCAAGGGCTGATCATCTGCACTATACCTTATGGGTCAACCGCTCCCAACCGGTTGACGGTTACCGCTTGCCCAGCTCGGTATCGGCTATCGGACAACTACCGGAACAGATTTTTCCGAACATTGTGCCAACCGTTCCACTGGAAGTTTGACGGCGTTTTAATTACATAATAAACATATATTATAAAAATTAATTCTTTATTGTTATAAAAATAAGCTGGCTAGACTGGTTAAGTAATAAACAAAAACTCAGGGAGCCACTTATGTCACTTCGTAAATATCTTGCCAGCAGCAGCCTGTTGCTGGCAGCTGTTTTCAGCCTGCCGGCGCTGGCCAGCGATTTTCTGGTCAGCACTGAATGGCTGGAAAAAAACCTCAATAATCCGGATGTGCGAATCATTGAAGTCAGTGTAAATCCTGGTCTGTATGAGCGTGGCCATATTCCGGGCGCGACTAATCTGAACTGGCATACCGATCTGGTTGACACCGTAAAACGGGATATTGTCAGTAAAGAGCAGTTCCAGACCTTGCTGCGCCAGGCTGGCGTATCAGAAAACAGCACTATCATTCTGTACGGCGATACCAATAACTGGTTTACCGCCTGGGGTGCCTGGATCTTTGATATTTATCAGGTGAATAACGTTAAATTACTGGATGGTGGCCGCGCCAAATGGGAGGCCGAAAAACGCCAGCTAACACCACTGGCCAGTCGGGTTGCTTCAGGCAATATCACGCTGAAAGAACCAAATCTGGCATTACGCGCTCGCCTGACTGATGTGCTGAATGTCGCTGAAAACCAGAAAGACTACGGACTGGTCGATATCCGTTCTGCAGATGAATTTCAGGGCAAAATATTCGCACCGGCTGGCTTTAATGAACTTGCCGTCCGCGCCGGACATATTCCCAATGCCGTAAACGTGCCATGGGGACAAGCTGTTGCAGCCGATGGCACTTTTAAATCAAAAGAGGAATTGCAAAAACTCTACGCCGCAGTTGGCATTGATGGCTCTAAACCCATTATCGTTTACTGCCGTATTGGTGAGCGTTCAAGCCATACCTGGTTTGCCCTGAAAAAGATTCTGGGTTACGACGTACGTAACTATGACGGTTCCTGGACAGAATACGGTAACAGTGTGGGTGTACCTATCACCAATCTGGCAGGCACAGTATGGGGCGGAAAGTAACATTTCCCGGCACAGCCTTAATACTCAGGGCCTGACGGCCCTGTTTCTGTTTACAGGATAATTATTATGAGCCCAGCCACAACACCGGCTACACCAGCTCCTTCCCTGCAAGTTCTTATCGCGGTTTTTATTGTATTGCTGCTGACACTGGCGGCCTGGCAACTGCATACGCAGGATAGCCAGCTGAGTTTCTCGGTACTTAGCGGCGCAGCCTTTGGCTATGTGCTGCAACGCTCCCGTTTTTGTTTTTACTGTGTCAGCCGTGACTTTATTGAACACCGTCAGGTTCAGGGGTTGCTGGGGTTACTGGCTGCGCTGGCAGTGGGTACTGTTGGCTATCATGCCGTTTTCGGCGCTTTTGTACCAGATGCCAGCCGCGGTTATCTGCCACCGGGCGCGCATATAGGGCCAGTCAGTCTGGCTCTGGTTATTGGTGCAACCGCTTTTGGCTTTGGTATGGCATTGGCAGGCTCCTGTATCAGTGCTGTGCTTTACCGCTTAGGCGAAGGTGCATTCAGTGGGTTTATCGTGTTACCCGGTGTTCTGGCAGGATTTCTGGCCGGCTTTTACAGCTGGAATTTTTTCTATCTGCGTTTTATGCAACAAAGTGCTGAAGTATGGTTACCTGCACATATTGGCTATGGCGGCTCACTCCTGTTGCAACTGGCACTACTGGGCACGCTGACACTGGTGCTGCTGTATTTCAAACGTGATCAACCGCAAGTTACCCCTCCGGCAGGATTGCAGGCTTTTTTCCGGCAACGCTGGCCTGCG
>CAZXTH010000229.1:1527-5783 GCA_964643585.1 uncultured Pseudoalteromonadaceae bacterium | reverse complement strand
TTAACCAGAACAGCGGCGAGCAGTTGTCACTGAATGTAGTACTGACGACCTATCATAATGGGGCAGACCAGAATGCTGGCGGTACTCAGGTTAATGAAAATGTAATTCCGGTAACAGATAACCTGCAACTGAGTGAAAGCTTCAGTTACCTGGATGAGCAGGGCAACCCTTCTGCGCAGCCAATGGAAGACGGACAATACCAGATTGCAATTAATATCGACTCGGTTGATGCACCTTATTACCAGTTGGTAAATGCTGACGGTTCTCCGGTATCGCAATTGGTGCTTAACCATACTGGTGTGGCAGGAACCCTGAGCTGGAATGGTGGTTCTGTTGATTTATCAGCATCCAGCAGCCAAGCCGTGATTCCGTTTGATCAGATTGGAAACCTGACCTTTACCCCGCTTGCCAATGCCCATGGCACAGCGCAGTTCAGTTACGTAGTTTATGCTCAGGAGCAGGGCGCTGCCAATATCAGTGGCAGTGTCGGACACTTCAGCTTCAATATTCAGCCGGTAGCTGATGGCCTGAAATTAAATGGTGCTCAAGCTGCAGGTCTGGAAGACCAACTGATAGAAATTAAAGTTGGCGAGTACAGCCTGTCCGATCATGCTCTGCTGATCGATACTGATGGCAGTGAACAGATCCAGACATTGTTGATTGACAATGTTCCGGATGGTTTCCTGGTGTTCTTCGGTGATGCAGGTGGCACACTGGCACTGAACAGCGGTGACAACGGCAATGGCACCAATACCTGGACTATCCCTGTAGGTAATGGCGTACCAAAAGTCTGGCTGAAGGCGCCGGAAAACTGGAGTGGTCAGCTTGATGGCCTGAATATCGTTACTATTGTCAAAGACGGTAACAGTGTCACCGAGCTGCAACAAGGTTTCAGTGCAAACTGGGAAGCCGTTGCAGATGCGATTACGCTGAATCCGACTAAAACCTTTGGTAATGAATCCGGTGATATTTCTATTAAGCTGAACGCTAACATGGTTGATATTGACGGCTCAGAAACCGTTACGCTGACACTGGCATCACAAGGTGGTACAGCTCTGCCGGACGGCATTGCTTTCAGTGCGGCAGGTCAGGTTATAACAGCTGTATATGATGCGCAGACCGGGGTTTATACCTTAACCGGTATTACCGTTGATCAGATTAACGAACTGATAATGACACCACCACCAGGCATGATTGGTCACTTTACCATTGCGGTCAGTGCTGTAACTGTAGATGGTAACAGCACTCTGGCAACCCCGGTAACCGGCCAGTTTGATTTGTCACTGAAATCAGTAGCCAGCGGTGTAACTTCCTTTACTGCTCAACCGGGCAGTGAGCTTGGTAGTCAGCTTTCCGGCAGTAATGTGGTAGGTGCAGGCTATTCGGTTTCACTGATCGTTGACGGGCTGGATCTGATTGACAAGTCAGGCACAGAAACACTGACGCTGAAACTAAGTGGTCTGGGCGATTCTCTGACTGTGGATGTCAGCAGCCTGCCAGGCGTCACGGCTACCAAAGCCAGCAATGGCGACTGGCTGATTGAGCTGGGTTCACCTGCTGGTGCTGATTATCAGGCTAATCTGCAGGCACTGCACAATGGTGGACTGAAACTGGTTAGCACCGGTGTATCCGGCGAAGTGGCACAGATTGACGTCAGTGCTTATTCAACCGTGACTGACACCAAAGAACAGAGCACCGTACTGACCAAGCCTGTCAGCCTGAACCTGACGGTAGATACTGTTGGTGCCCTGAATGGCACAGATGCAGACGATATTATTACCGGCACAGATGGTGATGATCTGATCATTGGCGGTGCAGGTGACGATATTATGTTTGGTGGGTTGGGAGCTGATACCTTTGCCTGGAACCTGGGAGATCAGGGAACTGTCGCAGCTCCGGCAACAGACACGATTCTGGACTTCAATACAGACGAAGGTGATGTACTGGATCTGCGAGACCTGGTACAGAGTGGTACCAGTGATAATATCACTGACTATCTGAGTCTGAGCAAAGAAGGAAACGATACTGTGCTGTCTGTTCAGCATGAAGGTCAGGGCGGAGTAACGCAGAAGATTGTACTGAAAGATGTTGATTTCAGTGGCTTTGGCAGTACCGAAACAGAAATTCTGAATAACCTGATTTCACAGGGAAATATCAGAATAGATAATTAATCTGAAAATTTATTCAGGTTTTTTCCGGCTCATTCGTCTTATATAGAGAAGCCGGTTAAAAAAGCCGGAGCATTTACAAAATGCCCCGGCTTTTTATTTTATTGGTTGTGTCAACAGAGCCTGAAATCTGCTGGCAGTGTAGCCGGCAGGATCGATGTTCAAGGAACTGTAAGACGATGTTAAACATTAATCGGGCCGGGCTGGTTATCAGCTTTCTGTTATTATTTCCGCTAATGCAGCTAAGTGCGCAGGAAAACCAGACATTACCTGCTGAACCCGCCGTAGCTGCTTCTGCCGGGCAACAAGTGCAGGCAGAGCCACAAGCGATACCAGCAGAAACCCCGGAAATTACTGAACCATTGTTTCCTGACACCTTAATTGAGCAAGCGGATAATACGCTACCCCATAATTTAACGCCGTGGGGGATGTATCAGCAGGCTGACTGGGTTGTCAAAACGGTGATGATTGGCCTGTTACTGGCATCTTTACTCAGCTGGACGGTATTCGTAGCAAAATGGCTGGAACTGCGCAAAGCTGAACAATCACAGCGGCAATTGCTTAAACGCTTAGCGACTGCCAGAGGCATCGCAGAGCTGACAAAAGATGCCAATGCACCGGAAATGGTGCTGGCTGCAGCAACTGAACTGAAATTATCGTCTGATGCATTACATGACCCGGATGGCATAAAAGAGCGGCTGACTTCACAACTGGACCGGCTGGAAGCAGCCACAGGCCGTGCTATCAATCACGGTACAGGTATTCTGGCAACCATTGGTTCTACTGCACCTTTTATCGGCTTATTTGGTACTGTCTGGGGCATTATGAACAGTTTTATCGGTATTTCCAAAGCGCAGACAACCAACCTGGCAGTGGTAGCACCAGGTATTGCCGAAGCGTTGTTAGCCACAGCTATCGGCCTGGTGGCAGCTATTCCGGCGGTCATTATCTATAACTACTTTGCCCGGCGAATCAGTGGTTATAAAGCATTGGTCAGCGATACATCGGCAGCAATATTACGGCTGGTATCACGTGATCTGAGCCGGGGGCAGGTGCAGGCAGCAAATGCACTGACTGAAAATGCGACTACTGCAGTAGCAAACAGTGGCTCTGCTGACAGTAAACCGCAGGAGTAACCGATGGCATCCCGTTTACAACAGGAAGACGAACTTACTGAAAATCATGAGATTAATGTTACCCCCTTTATCGATGTGATGCTGGTGCTACTGATTATTTTTATGGTTGCCGCTCCGTTGGCCACAGTGGATATCAAAGTTGATCTGCCGGTATCTGCGGCGGCACCGGTACAAAAGCCCGATAAACCGCTTTATCTGACCATTAAAGCCGATAAAACCCTGGCGCTGGGAAATACCCCGGTGGCGTCTGATGCGTTAGTTGCAGCATTAAAACAGCAGACTGAAAACAACACCGATACCCGGATTTTTTTACGGGCAGATAAAACAGTCGATTATGACAATTTGATGCAAGTGATGAATCAGCTTAGCCGCGCCGGATATCTGAAAGTGGCGCTGGTCGGTCTGGAGCAGACCGGAACACCGGCGAAGTGAGTCTGCTGTTATGAACACTGCACGCCAACGCTGGTTTATCGCGTTTCTTATTGCTGCCTTGCTGCATTTATTGCCGGTAGCCTGGTTTTGGTTACCATCGAAAAATGCGGCATCGCAGGCCGCAGTTGCAGCATCTATTGTGGTAGAGCTGGCACCTGTTGCAGCCGCACCGGAAGTGCCATCAACGGAATTACCGCCCGGACCGCAGCTACAGGATTTATCTGAAGCCGCAGAAGCAACCGAAGCACAGCCGGAACCTGAACCGGTTATCGAAACAGAAGAATTGCCGCCACTGCCAGAAGTGGACGTTCCTGAACCGGATGTTACATTGCCGCAGCAAACCGAAAAAACACCAGAGCCACCAACCGAAGAAATACCTGAGGAAATTGTACCGGAGAAACCAGCAGAGCAGGCGCAGGCAGCATCACCGCAGGTTATGCCATCGGCACCGGTACCTGCCGATGCCGTAGCAGAGCAAGCGGCGGCACCGGTTGATGCCATGCCGGATTAACCGGCATGG
>CAZXTH010000229.1:561-1517 GCA_964643585.1 uncultured Pseudoalteromonadaceae bacterium | reverse complement strand
AATCCGGCAAGCCAGCAAGCCATGGTCAGTTGGCGCGATCAGTTACTAGGGCAGCTGAACCGGGCTAAACGTTACCCGCCACATGCCCGTAGCCGCAGGCAAGAAGGAGTCAGCTACCTGCGTTTCAGTATGGACCGGCAGGGTAAGGTGTTACAGGCCAGTCTGGAGCACAGTTCCGGACATACAATCCTTGATCAGGAAACGTTGGCGATGATAAGACGGGCAGAGCCTCTGATTATTCCGCCGGCAGACGTCAGCGGAGAGGTGATTGAGCTGGTGGTACCGGTAGCCTTCTTTCTGAAAGATGCCCGTTAGTGACGATTAAAGATAAAGCCGTGTAGGGTTACATGTGCTGATAAGTTAAGGTTAAAGCATCCATCACCTTACTCACGCTAACACGCCGTGAATACATCCCTGTAGGCTCGGTTCAGGCATCCCTGCCTTCAACGGTTAGCTTAGAGTAAGCTGATTCCTGCTCAAGTAATCAGTGTGTAGAACAAGTTTATCATTGCTCTTTATTGATAATAGTTATCAATTGCAATAAAATCCGGCGTCTGTAGGTATTTATAGCGCACAATTGTGTCGTATTACGAAATTCAATGACATTTAATGCCGATTCTCTTTTAACGTTGTTCAGTCGTGAGCGCACCCGGGTGGTGCGCCTGATACAGCGTATTGTCGGCTGTCGTGACACCGCAGAAGATCTGGCGCAGGATGCTTTTCTGAATGTGATGGGCAAGAACGAGCAAAGCAGCAGCTATCTGTTCCGTACGGCCCAAAACTTGGCTCTGGATTACCTGCGGGCGCAGAAAGTACGTTCCCGCCATACCGAACAAACCTTGCTGGAAGCGCATGAATATGGCGAGGAAACCACAGAAAAAGGGCTTCTTGATACTGAAAAACTGGAACAGCATATGGCCGCATTGCAGTCGTTACCTGAAAGAACACAACGTATT
>CAZXTH010000229.1:0-551 GCA_964643585.1 uncultured Pseudoalteromonadaceae bacterium | reverse complement strand
CGAAATTGCCAGAGTACTGAATGTCTCGATCAGTACGGTGGAAAAAGATATGATCAGGGCGTTGCAGGTTTGTGTACGAATGGATGATACCTGCTGATGACAGTGTTATTTTTATGTCTGTTAATGATGAGGAAAACCGCTTGCTGTAACGTTATAGTAGCAAGTGGATGTTTTCTCAATGCTCAAGAGTTTACTGATCTGCATGTCCGATACTAACCCAACCCAGCAATCTTCAGTACAGGATCAGGCTATTGCCTGGTATGTGCGGCTGAAAGATCCTATCGCTACCGCAGCAGACCGGCAGGCGTTTCAACACTGGTTACAAGCCGATACTGCGCACCAGCAGGCTTTTGCCCAGGTACAGCAGCTATGGCAGCAACTGGCTGAACCGGCTCAGCAGCTTGGGCGTGGCCAGTGGTATCGCCGCCACCCAACGGCAATGCCGTGGTTCCGGCGTTTCAGTGTGGTCAGCAGTATGGCTTCCTGTGTGGCGTTACTGGTGGTGTGCCTGTTCTGGTGGCAGGACCCTGGCATGGTTCAACGCTGGCAGG
>CAZXTH010000228.1:4788-5795 GCA_964643585.1 uncultured Pseudoalteromonadaceae bacterium | reverse complement strand
AGAGGTAAAACGGCTGAAGGCAACCCCTGCACAGATGAAAATGTTGAGTATATCCATGTCAGAGGGCGTTATATCGGCCCGGAAGTACCTGAAATACAGGGGCGTTACCATTTAAACCGAGAATTTATTGACCGGGTACCAAAAACATCTGGTGATATTAATGAAATAATCGCCCTTATGCCTGGTGTGCAATTGTCTGAAAGTGCTCTCTCTGCAGCAGAATCTCAGGAAATCAGAGCAAAAGAACTTTCTATATCTGGTGGACAGCCATGGCAGACCGGCTTCTTTCTGGATGGCGTAAACTTTAATAACCGGATTGATCCGGGCAGTTATTCAGGTGGCTTAACGTCAGCTAACGATGTTCGTGGTGGCCCGCAGGCATTTACCATCAACAGCCAGATCGTAGAATCTATTGATGTATATGACAGCAATGTTCCTGCTGAGTACGGCGATTTTTCCGGAGGGGTGGTTGCCGTTAAATCACGCTCAGCTACCGATTTTATCGATAATACTTTTGGGTTCTCTTACCGTACAACCCGCAGCGATTGGGGCAATTATCATATTATCAATGGTGATCTGAACAGCAATCTAGCAAGCCGTGTTCCTCAGTTTGAGAAAAATAGCTATAGCGCACAAGGTGTTTACAAGATAAATAGCCAACATGCGATTATGGTTACAGCTAACTATCTGGAAAGCCTGATTAGCGATGTCTCTTTATCGCAGTTGGTTGAAACCAAAAGAACCAGTACCAACCTGCTGGTAAAATATTCCATGCGTGAAGTTCTGCTAGACCAGCTGGACTTTACTGTTACCTATGCGCCTTACGAAGATCATAATCTGATTAAAAACGTCAAAGACAGCAATATGGTTGTTGATGGCGGCGGTTTAAGTTCCAGTATTAACTTTCGAGAGGGGCTGTCATTTGCAGAGCTAAGTGGCAAGCTGGGGTTTACCCGCAGTGAAAACAGCAGACAGGCACCAGAGCATTATTACATCTGGTTGCAATC
>CAZXTH010000228.1:4015-4778 GCA_964643585.1 uncultured Pseudoalteromonadaceae bacterium | reverse complement strand
AAGGCGGCCATGGTAATCTGGAAAAAACCCAGACCAACATCTCTTTTGACAGTGATCTTAACTTTGACACCGTAAAATGGCTCGGCCTGGAACATCAATTAAAAGCCGGGATGAATCTTAATCTGGAAAGAATGCAGCGCATTCGGGATAAAGACAGCTATAACTACAATGCCGTACGTCAGCATTCCAGCAATATTAATCCGTTAAACTGTAACGGTTATACTCTTGACTGTGTTGAATTAAGTTTCTTCCGCCCGCTTTCAGAACTGGAAGCCGAGCTGGGTGAACCACTGAATTTTCTGAACCCGGTACATGTAGCACTTTATGGTGCGAATGTCGCAGCTACGCCACAATATTTCGAGTCCAGAATCGTATACCCAGAGGAAAGTATTGACGAACAATTGTTCAAAGCTGCGCTATACCTGACAGATCAGCTGGCCATCGGTAAACTGACTCTTAACCTTGGGTTACGTTACAACACCGATAATTTCTTTAAAAACCATAATATTGCTCCTCGTATCAGCGGTGGTTATGATGTTTTTGGTGACTCAGATACCTTACTGACATTCGGAGCTAACCGTTATTATGATGCAGGTTTGCTCACTTACAAAATACGTGAGGTTCAAACACCATACCGCACGGAATACCGTCCTATCCGTAGTGGTGTATTGCAAGGGGGGCTGGAATCATCAGCAGACAGCGATGTACGCTATCGCTATGTTAATGTTAAAACACCTTGAGAAAACTAAAAAATTGCATTTTA
>CAZXTH010000228.1:2643-4005 GCA_964643585.1 uncultured Pseudoalteromonadaceae bacterium | reverse complement strand
TAAAACACCTTACAATGACGAAATTACGCTGGGTGTAAAACAGGCAACTGACTGGTTCGGTACTTTCTCGGTAAAATGGGTTAAGCGCTGGAAAAAAGACCAGCTGGCTGCCGCAGCAGATCCGATCCTTGAAGATGGCTACCGTTACTCTTATCAGGATAACTCCGGCTCAGGCTACAGCAAGCGTCTGTCACTATCCTGGAGTATCAAGCTTGGCCAGCATAGCCTGTGGGCCAATACCAGCTTCAGCAAAAACTACAGCAACAACAACAGTTACGAAGATAACCCGGACAATGTACCTGTTGATGAGTTAGTTATTTATGAAGGAATGCTGACGACTAAAGCCGCTCTGGACACAGTCAATGCCAACTTTGGCCGTCCTACTATCGTTAACTTTGGCTGGACAGCTGACTGGCTGGATAATCTGGATACCAGTCTGAGCGGTACCTTTACTGAAAGTTATGAAACAGCACTACACACAGGCAACTATGCATCATCAGGTGAAATCTCTCGTTTATGTCCGGAATGTGAATCTTCTTCAGTGTTAGTTCCGGTATACAGAAGAGTCTCGCTGGCATCCAGAACGATGTATAACCTCGCTGTTCGTTACCATGTGCAAAGTGAACTACTGGGCAATTTTAAAATTACAGCGGATATCAGCAACCTGTTTGACAGCAGAACTTACTTAATCTCATCGGGTAGCAGTGGTATAGAAACCGGCCGGCAGTTCTGGCTGGGTATTACTTACGATTACTAAAACCCGGCTTAGGATATATTTCTTGTTAAAACGACTTTTTTTAATCGCATTACTGCCGCTGACAGCTACCGCTGGGATAGCAGAACTGCGGCAGCAGTATAATCAGCCGGTACCAAAATGGCCGGCTGTGCAGCAAGCCTCAGATATTCGACATCAGGAATTAACAGTATTACCTGCTATAACTCCTCCTCAAACAGCAAAAGAACAACTGATATATCAGTTGGGAGAAAAGCTGTTCAACGATCCTATTCTGTCAGAAGACCGGACAATAAGCTGTGCCAGTTGCCATGATGCCAAATTGTTATTTGCTGATGGCAGAAGGCATGCCATTGGCGTTCATCAGCAGGAGGGCAACCGCAATACCCCGGCAATTTTTAATCTGGCACTCTGGGACAGTTTTTTCTGGGATGGTCGCGCTACAACAGCCCTTGAACAAGCTACACAACCAATAGAAAACCCGATAGAAATGAATTTGCCTGTTACCGAAGCAGTGCAACGCCTTAACGGTAACACAGAGTATCGGCAGTTGTTTAAGCAGGCCTTTGCCCAGCCAGACATAAACCAACAGCAGTTGGCCACTGCACTGGTTGCTTTTCAAATGCAAA
>CAZXTH010000228.1:0-2633 GCA_964643585.1 uncultured Pseudoalteromonadaceae bacterium | reverse complement strand
GATATTACTGCTGCATTGACAGACCAGCAGCTACACGGCTTGCATTTGTTCAGAACCAAAGCAAATTGTATCAGTTGCCATAATGGCCCGTTACTCAGTGATAACCAGTTTCATGTTACCGGTTTGCATTTCTTCGGGCGACGTTTTCAGGACCTTGGCCGTTACGATATTACCGGAGATCCGGCCGATGCAGGTAAATTCCGCACACCATCGTTAAGAGCGGTCATTCATACTGGTCCCTGGATGCATAACGGGCTATTTACCCAGTTTGAAGGGATTGTTGCGTTTTACAATGCAGGCGGAGCCAGACCCAAGCCTCGTAAAGGGGATGAAAATAACCCGTTGTTTCCACAGATATCTCCTTTACTGAAGCCGTTGGCTCTGACCAAAGAAGAACAGCAGGCATTGGTCGAATTCCTGAAAATTCTTTAAGAACCAGTCTTGGATCTGCTGCACTTCGGTTCTGCGGTGTTAAAAACAGGTTCACAACCTTCGGTTGTCACCTGTTTTTGCCTTGCATAGCCTTTGTTCGCGAGATCCGAGACAGATTCTAAGGCCGGTGCTTAGTCAGCTTGCGTTGTAACGTTCTGCGATGCATTCCCAGTAACCGGGCAGTTTGAGAAATATTGCCCTGCTGCTCTGCAAGCACCCGTTGAATATGTTCCCATTCAAGCCTTTCGGGAGACAGCACTTCAGGCTCTTCCATTACAGGAGTATCATTGCCGCCCAGAGCACTAAGCAAACTGCTGAAATCCACGGGCTTGGTCAGGTAATTATCGGCGCCCAATTTTACAGCCTGTACTGCAGTGGCGATACTGCCATACCCCGTCAGCATAATAATCCGGCATTTTGGTAATGCCAGCCGTAAAGGTTCAATAAAGCTCAACCCTGAAATACCACCAAAACGCAAATCCAGCAGATAGCTGTCAGCAGCAGCGTCTGTCAGTTCCTGCACTGACTCAACCGTAGAAAAACCCTGTACCTGCCAGCCATGCTGCGATATCCGCCGAGACAGCGTCCGCAGCAAAACCTGATCATCATCTACCAGCACCACTTTCATCATGATGCACTTTTACCAAATTCAATGGTGGTTTCCATTCCCCCTTCCGGCAGATTACGTCGCCGGATGCGGCCACCGAGGTGCTCAATAGAAACGTTTGCCAAAAATTGCCCTAATCCCATCCCCTGCTCACTTTGCTGTGGAATTTTCCCCAACTCTGCCAAGCGTTGTTCAGATAGCCCGATACCAAAATCCCGAATCACCAGACTGACCATTCCCCGCCATTGCAACAAGTGTATATCCAGCCTGGCACATTGGTTTGCAATTCCTGCATCGGCAGCATTATCCAGAATATTAAACAGTGCCGCTGCCAGACTAACGGCATCAGGAATCACACAATCAGACTGATCTGCATTGGTATGTACCGACGCACTAATATCCGGCCTGCTAACCAGCCAGTTCTGGATACTTTGCTGCAGCAATGGCAGTAACGATTGGTTATGCCGTTTATTGTCCCGCAATTGCCCCGCATTTTGCCGTAACTGTTGCACAATCTGCTGACACTTTAGTACCTGCTGCCGCAAATCCTGCAATGCTTCATCTTCAGGTTGTAACGCTGCCAGCTCTTCCGATAACAGGGAAATATTCTGAATGGGTGTAGCCAGATCATGCGCGGCATTAGCCGCATAAGTTGCTACTGCCAGCACTTGTTCTTGCCGGAGCTGTTGCTGCTGCAAATTATTAAGTTGCTGAGATTTTTTACGGATTAGCTGAGCCTGGGCACTGACAAACCAACTGATTAACAGTGCGGAAAGTGCAAATGCCCACCACATTTGCTGCATATGCTGCCCTAAAGGATGTATATCATTCTGGGCAGGTACCTGATGCTGAACATGGTGCAAATGTTCAGCCATTTCAGGCTGGGTAAACGCCAGTAGCCTGATATCACCCAGTGCCAGCAAAAGGCTATATGCAGCAATTGCAATCACAGCAAGTAAATGGCTGATGCCCGCCGGCAGTAAAATAGCTGAAATAGCAACCGGTAACAGCAATATTGCAACAAAGCCATTACTCGCTCCGCCAGCCAGTGCCAGCAAGCAACTCAGGAACAATACGTCTGCCAGACATCCCAGTGCAAAAACCCTGCTACTGTAAGAGCGTGCACCGGGTAACATGGTCAGTACCAGGTTGGTCGCTGCATGCGTAAGGATAAGTAAACTAATTAAAGCCCATGAGCTGACAGCAAAATGCATTAGCCAGCCGCTGACAGCAGCCAGTAACTCAGCACCAATCAACCCCCAACGAAAACGGCTGAACTGACGTATTTGATGCTCAGGAGATAATTCAGGAGAAATAATCAGAGGTTTGGCCATAAACTCACATAAAAAAGACGGCTGCATCGCAGCCGTTAAGCAAAATGTCACAGAAGACTAACCGATTGCAGCGGTGTTGTCATATCTGACAGCTATCACTATACCCCGACTCATAATCTCCAACCATGCGGCATAGTGACGCAGGCCGGAAGCCCTTTATACAAACGCATCTACAATGGAGTACCCACACCGGGATGCGTCGATTTGCCACATCCTGTCACAGTGTTTTCTGTGGGGTAGTTTAAAGAAGAAAACACTGT
>CAZXTH010000227.1:1445-5800 GCA_964643585.1 uncultured Pseudoalteromonadaceae bacterium | reverse complement strand
TGGCCGATGCGCTGATTGCCAAACTACAAGAAGAGATTACCACACTGCAAACCGGCCCCGGCACCAGCACGCCGGAACCGCATATGGGCCCGGTGATCAGCCAGCAGCATGCCGAAAAAATCCGTAGCTATATTGATATTGGTGTCGCTGAAGGCGCCAAACTACTGGCCGACGGCCGTAAACTACAAGTTGCCAATCACCCGCAGGGGTATTTTGTCGGGCCAACGCTGTTTGATCAGGTAACACCACAGATGCGGATTTACCGCGAAGAAATCTTCGGCCCGGTGCTGGCTGTGGTGCGGGTGCCATCTTTTGCCGACGGGCTGAAGCTGATTAACGAGCATGAGTTTGGTAACGGCACCGCCATCTTCACCGCCAGCGGCGAAGCCGCCCGTGAATTTGCCGCCCAGGTACAGGTTGGTATGGTCGGTGTTAACGTCCCGATCCCGGTACCGATGGCCTTCCAAAGCTTCGGCGGCTGGAAACGCAGCATCTTCGGCCCACTGAATATGCACGGCCCGGACGGTATACGCTTCTACACCCGTATGAAAACCATCACCGCCCGCTGGCCCACCGGCCAAGCCACCGGCAACCAATTCTCCATGCCCACCATGCGCTGATTTGCATTAGCTACAAACTGACAGTAATAACGCCGGGGATACCCGGCGTTGTTTTTAATGCAATTCAAGTTAACGCATCCATCACCTGACTCACGCTAACACGCCATAAATACCTCCCTGTAGGCTCGGTTCAGGCACCCATGCCTTCAACGGTTAGCTTAGAGTAAGCTGATTCCTGCTTATGTAAACAGTATGGCTGCTATAAAGAGCTCTACTCTGTGTTATGTGGCTGTAGCAATAATTACCATATAACATTTAGTTAGTAGGCATTATTGAACTTGAGCATATCTAAACATGAAAAATATAAAGGCTTTACGAGAGGACGCTATTTTAATTAGACGCAAAATTGAGCTGATAGCCAATGATGATTCTTTTCTCTTTAACCCAGATTTCCCCATCAATGCTTGTAAACATGCATCTCAACTATATTGCTATCACATGGAACTCACAGGTTATACGGCTCCGTTAGATCTCGTTTTCGGTGAGTCCAACATGCGTAATAATAGAATTGGTCACTGGTGGGTAGAAAGTGAAGGAATTTTAATCGACATAACAGCTGATCAATTCAACCTAATTGAAGATAACGCACTGAGTTACAAAATTAAAACTAACAGGCCATACCTTCCTGTATATTGCTGTTATCTTGAACACGCCCCACACTTAAAAGTGTTTAAACCTGTCCTCAAAGAACGCTCAACTTGGAATATTGCAGAAATTAGTGAAACATATATTGAAGATTTAGAACGATTATACCGTAATTTTAATATGTAATAGCTTACAGGGAATCCCTGCCGTTATTGAAATTATGCTGTTATACATATTACTAATCTATATATCTACGATTTTGGAACCTAACTATATGAATTCCATTAAACCATTTCATACCATTAGCTATACTCAAACCTTGAAGTCAATAAGAAGCTTATTTATGCAAACATTAACAGTAAATGATGCCAAACGAAATTTCGGTGAGTTACTGCTAAATGCTCAACGGGCACCGATCAAAATCAGTAAAAACAGTAAAGATGTCGTGGTAGTGATGTCTATTCATGACTACGAAGCGCTTGAAGCAATGAAGGCCGATTACCTTAAACACTATTTTCACTCTGCTCAAGAAGACTTAAAAAAAGACAATATTGTTGACGGTGCAAACTTTCTTAGTGTGCTATAGCTATTCCTGAAAGCTCCACAAAATCATCTGTAAAATGGTTTTTTAAATAGCGGATAAATTCCGCCAGCGCCTCAAATCAGTGATGATTTAACGGGCTTTCGAGCCGAGCGGGGTCGTTTTTCTTTGGATACTTTCTTTTTGTCGAGACAAAAGAAAGTATCTCGCCAAAGGCAAAAGCTTTTGATTTTTAACTGCGGCGAAAAACTAATACCATTGTTCACTTACTCAGCACGCCACATATTTCTGCCACTGGCCTCATATAATAGTTAAAAGTGTACCCACACCCAGCGCTGCCGCAGCTATGAATAAATTCTAACGCACCACCGTTTTCGAGGCTATACACTGTAGCTCCAGCTGAAACCATACCAGCTTGACATATCGGCTCACCTTCGAAAACTTGATTTGGCATTTGCAGGTAATAAGGGCCTGCAGATACTTCGATGGAAAATCCGTTTTTTTCTGAGAGTTGTTTAGCTTTTAGTTTATTGATATTGATAGTTTTATCATTGCCAATTTCTGTTAGCCGTAAATTTAGCTCAACATCTAAATACTCATGCCCGGCAAAATAGCTATTGAGTTTAGCCTGATCAGCATTAAGTAATTCTTCTAATTTGTATTTTTCGGCAACACTAGGAAAGATTGAACCCGACAATACGCACAAGCTTATAAATTTGATAATTTTGTTTGTATTCATGATCACCGGAGAGTATTAAGTTAATAAGAATTAGACGTAAATCATAAAATTTCTATCGTTATACGACTAAACAACAGCATATTTAAGCCACTCCGTTGAAAATATGATTCGTCATACAAGGCTTACAGCTATGCACCATCATACCGACCTTTTTGTCGAGACAAAAGAAAGTATCTCGCTAAAGGCGAAAGCTTTTGGTTTTCGGCAGATTCTGATTTTAACTAGCCCCCTTGATATCACCACCCTGTTCACACCATCTGCGACAAATGTCGCAAATAACACTTGACCATCGGCGACACTTGTCGCACTATCTGTGCTATTGATAGACAGAGTAGCCATAACCCAATGCAACAACCTACTGCACCTGAACTGGAAATTCTTAAATTACTGTGGGCGAAACAGCCGCTTACGGCGCGGGAAATCCATGATGAACTGGAAGCCGTACTGAACTGGGGTTATTCCTCTACCCGTAAAACATTGGAGCGGATGGGCGATAAAGGCTTTATCGCTTGTGAAAGCATTGGGAATAAAAACAGCTATACCACCCTGGCAGATAAAATGCCGACGCTGGCTGCCTTTGCACAGGATTTTGCCAAACGGGTATTTGAGTTAAATGAGCCTTTACCGGTAGCGATGTTTACCAGCAGCAAGCTGGTGAATGCCGATGAAATTGCCGATCTGGAAAAGTTGCTGGCCAGTTTAGCGGCACCATCTGCTAATGCTGTAAAAAACCCAGATAGTAACAACGGAAAAGCGTAACATGGCGCAACATCTGCTGCTTTTACTGCTGTTATGTACTTTATGGTCTGCGGTATTGTGGGGTGCCTGCCAGTTTTTACTGAACAAAAGCACCAGCCTGCAGCAGTGGCCTGCTATCTACTGGCTGTTGCTGGCATTAAGCTTTTTGCCTTTACTGCCAATACCCGTGCTGTACCAGCACTGGACCATTCCCTCGGTTTTACTGCAAGACACTGTGCATTCGGTACAAGCATTAACGGCGCAGCCTAGACACCCGGCTTTACTCGAAACATCGGCTTATACCGGTATCTACTGGCAAATCACGCTGGCGTTTATCGTTATGGTCAGCCTGGTGCAATTGGGGCGGCTAGCCAGACAATGGCGGCAATTACAGCAGTTTATCCGTCACTGTACGGTACTGGCCCCTGATACATTATTAACTCCTGATACACTATTAACTGGGGCTCAGCTGCAACAAATTGCACTTTACGGCAGCCGTTTTACCCTGCGCCAGACCGACACGGCAATATCGCCCTTTGTTGCAGGCTGCTACCGGATGACGCTGGTAGTGCCGGCTTATATCTGGCAAATGTCGGCACAGCAACGGCAGCTACTAATCAGCCATGAGCTGATGCACCTGCAACGGCGTGATCCACAACAGCTACTGCTGATGCGTATTGTGGTGGCACTATGCTGGTTTAACCCAGTATTACGGCAGATAGAAGCCGCGTTTATCCGCAGCATGGAACTGGCGGTTGATAAAGCCGTGCTGGCAGCACAACCACAGCAGGCGGCACTTTATGGTCAAACATTGCTCGCCAGCCTGAAGCTAAACCAGCCCCGGCAACTGCCTCAGCTAATGCCCGGTTTTATCCAGACAAGTTCAGATAAACACTTTTACCAGCAGCGTTTGCAGCAGTTATTTAAGCCTGCACCTGTGGCAACAGGATGGCAACGCTGGCGCACTACCCTCATGCTATGCAGTAGCGCCCTGTTACTGAATACCGGTTTTGCCCAGCTTAATTTCAGCGAGCCTCCGGTAGAATGGCTGCTGCCCGCAGGCAAGGTACCGGTTAACTCCTTTTATGCCGAACAGCATCCGTTTCGTGATAACCGCCCGCATCAGGGGCTG
>CAZXTH010000227.1:0-1435 GCA_964643585.1 uncultured Pseudoalteromonadaceae bacterium | reverse complement strand
TTTTGGCGCCAAACCCGGTGCAACGGTGCAAGCAGCACAAAAAGGCCGGGTGCTGATTGCCGACGATACCAGCCTGCATGAACGCTATGGCAAAGTCGTGCTGATTGACCACGGCCACGGCTATCAAACCTTATATGCGCATCTGGATGGCTTTTATGTCGCAGCAGGCCAGACTGTCGACCCCGGCCAGCCAATAGGTAAAGTGGGTGCGACAGGCCGGGTAACCGGGCCGCATCTGCACTTTGAGCTGCTACTACACGGCAAACCTCTGGATCCGGCACTACACCTGCCACTGTAATTTTTTAACCCGTACCTTTAACCAATAGCAGCCCGATTTTTGCCCACTTTGCCGGGTACAGGCTGTTATTGCCTGAAAAACGCCAAAAACCATTAAATGACTAATATAAAAGGAAAATTGTATGATAACAAAAACCTCCTGCTGGCTACCCTTGTTAATGCTGCTTAGCCCGACAGCGCTGGCAAATACTCAAACTCAGGCAGAACAACACGCACTGGCAGCCGAACAGGCTCCGCTATATGAACTGAGTCATACCGCTGTGCATCAGTTGCCTGCCTCAAATGGCCGCCAGTATGAAGTGTGGATAGATCTGCCGTCGTCTTATGGTAAAGATCATAAAAAGCTGCCGGTACTGTTTGTATCAGATGCCAATTATGCTTTTCCGCTTATTCGCAGCATTCGTAACCGCCTTGGTGCTGGTGGGCAGAATATTGAAGATTTTGTTATTGTCGGGCTGTCTTATGCCAAAGGTGATACACCTACGGCCAGCCGTAACTTAGATTACACCCCAACCGAAAACCGCAAAGGCTATGGCGGCGGCGCCCAATATGCAGAGTATCTGCAGCAACAGGTCGTCCCGTTTGTGCTGAAACACTACCAGGTCGACCCAAACCGCAAATTATTTGTCGGTCATTCCTACGGTGGCTTGCTGGGTACGCAAATTCTGCTGACCAAACCAGAAACCTTTGATACCTATATTTTAAGCAGCCCTTCACTGTGGTTTGATAAGAAATACATGTTCAGCCTGGAGCAGCAATACACCGACCGCCTGCACCACCTGAAAAAGCTGAATAAAACACTGCGGGTACAGTTATATGCTGCAGAATTTGAGCAGAAAAAAGACGCGCCGCGCTACGCAAAATCGGTCGATATTCTGGCCGATATGCAGTTGTTTGAAAAAACCTTAAAAAGCCGCAACTACCCTGGCCTGCATATCGAAAGCCAGATTATTGCCGACGAAGATCATCTATCGGTATTTCCGTCGATGATAAGCCGGGCACTGGTAAAACTGTTACCCGGCTACGGGCCTTATACACCGGGTTAAACCCACTGCTATTGCTGCCACCAATGGCCTGTTCTTAAGGTACACAAAGCTGAAACAATAATGCCTCTTTCATAGCGCTATAACACTATAGC
>CAZXTH010000226.1:0-5875 GCA_964643585.1 uncultured Pseudoalteromonadaceae bacterium | reverse complement strand
GCCGCAAGCTAGGCGGTAAAGTATTAACCTATGGCGGTTTGGCTGCTTTAGGTGTATTGGCATATAAAGCCTATGGTAACTGGCAGCAGAATAATCAGCAGCAAGGCAGCCAGCATACACCGCAAACATTAGATCAATTACCTCCGGGCGAAGCTGAAATTCACGGTCGGGCCATTTTGATTGCGGTCATTGGAGCAGCTAAAGCTGATGGTCATATTGATAACCGTGAAAGAGAACTGATTGATGCAGAAGTAGCTAAGCTGACTGCCGACCAGAGCATTGTGCAGTGGGTTGATCGCGAATTACAAAAGCCGGTTGACCCGGCGGGTATTGCCCGTCATGCCACCACTCAGGAAATGGCAGCTGAAATGTATCTTGCCAGTGTGCTGGTGATTGATGAAGAAAGTTTTATGGAGCGCAGTTATCTGGCTGAGTTGGCAGTACAACTTAAACTGCCGGAAAGCCTGCAGCAGGAGCTGAAATCTCAGGCCAGAGAAGCAGAAAAACTGATCAATGCGTAATTAACCATTTTATACAAGCCGTGATAAAAAAGCCCGGTAACACAGACCGGGCTTTTTCGTTTACCGCTTAACTATTACGCCAGCAGCAGGAAACCAAAGAAGGTTAGCACTGCACCAATGATAGCGTACGGGAACTGAGTCAGTACATGGCTCATCAGGTTACAGCCTGCGCCCTGGGCGGCTAATACGCTGGAATCACTGTAGAAGCAGGCGTGGCTGCCAAAAGAGCTGGCAGATAACAGCGCACCGATTACCAGTGGGATATTGGCGTCAACAGCAAATGCCAGTGGCATCACGATAGGAATAGATACCGCGAAAATACCCCAGGATGAACCGGTTGCAAAAGACAGCAATGCCATTGACAGGAACACCAGTGCCGGTAACAGCTGAGGTGACATATACGGCGCTAAGTTATCAATAATAAATTGCGGCAGTCCAATCTGGTCGCAGATATCTTTGAAGATAAAAGCAGCAATAACGGTACAGATTGCAGGTAACATGGTTTTAAAACCATGTAGCATGGTGTCCATCATTTCAGTCAGTGTCATCAGCCGTTGTAACAGATACATAGGTAAGGTAATGACAAACGTTGCCAGTAATCCCATCAAGACATCAATATCAAACCATATGGTAAAGCCAACCAGCATCAGCATGGGTAACAGGAAGTTATGCAGCTTGCCGTGTTTCTGATCGGCGTGTTCAAATTCTTCTTCCATTGCCTGTACACCAAAGCTGTCCGGAGATTGAACATCTGTTGGTTTGGCGTCTTCCTGCGCAGCCTGACGGGCGGCGAGTTCGATTTTCTTCAGCGGGCCAATAAGTGGCACTACGCCCAGAATGACAAGCGGTACCAGCAATACAGCGATCCAGGCGTACAGCATATAGGGAATAGCCTGAGTGTACGTGATGATACCGTTAGGATCGGAAGACGGTGCTACGCCATTGGCAACCAGCAAACCACCAAAGAACACCGCCCAGGTCGAAATCGGGATTAATACACAGATAGGTGCCGAAGTGGAGTCCACCACATAAGCCAGCATTTCGCGCGATACTTTGTATTTATCGGTAACCCGTTTCATGGTGCTGCCGACAGACAACGCACTCAGATAATCGTCGATAAAGATAATCAGGCTTAACAGGTAGGTCATAAATAATGATGACTTACGGCCTGTGGCTATTCTCTGTGCTGCACGGCCAAAGGCAAAAGAGCCTCCGGTATGTACCAGCAAGGCAATTAATGAGCCGAAACCACCACAAACCAGTATCAGCCAGCCAATAGTTTCATCCTGCATTACCCGTAAGGCAGCAGTTGAAAAATTATGCAGGGCATTGGTGAAAAAGGCTAAAAGGCTGCCAATAGTGTGGCCTAAGGCAGAGGTTTCTGCAGCCTGATTCAGTTCGTCTGAAATCGGCAGCATCAGCAAGCCGGAAATAGCACCAATAACCAGTGCAAAAATCGGACGTTTTGACCAGATAGCAACGGCGATTACAACCAATGGAGGTAACAGGCTGAAAACCGAGGGCGACGAAGTGGCTTCAGCAACCTGACTGAGCTGTTCAGCTACCGCAGGCAAGGTTTCCAAGACAGTGTCTGATGGCATGTTTTGTTCTCATGGAAACTCCGGGGAAGGTACCGGAAAAAGATTAAGCGAACCGGAAAAACCCAGAACAGGTTTACCGGGACATCATCTTGCATTATGCAGCGGAGGGTATCTATGCCACCTTTAAACGCTGTACACAGTTATGCATTGCAAGAGTAAATTTACTCACTGTAAATTTAAGCGGCAATCATAACAAAATTTTTTTTTTGCACAAATAAAAAAAGCATAGCCAGCCCCTTTCCAGACAAGGGTTGGCTAGGGGCTGGCTTCAACAGTATGCGTGAATGATTTATTGCTTTTTAAACTGATACTCAAAGCCTTGTTCAGCTTCTGAATCGGTGAACGTCAGGATTTTTTGCTTGCGGTTAAATTGCTGGTTAACCAGGGAATTAGGAAAGGTTTCTATGCCGTTATTAAAGTCTTCGACATTCTGGTTAAAAATGCGGATAGCTGCGCCGATATTTTCTTGCTGCTTAGCGATTTCACGCATCAGGTTATTAAAGGTTTCTGACGCTTTCAGTTCAGGATAGTTTTCTACTGCGATCTGTAGCCCTTTAATCAGGTTGTTGGTTTTTTGCTCTGCCTGTGCCAGCCCGGCGGTATCGACATCATCAGCAGATAAGTTTTGCAGGGCGCTGCGCAGTTCTGTGATTTGTTTCAGCACGCCGGCTTCATGCAACTGATACTGTTCAGCAACTTTTTCCAGCGCCGGAATAATCTTATTTTTCTGGCGCTCCTGTGTAATCACGTTAGCCCAGGCACGCTCAACCGCATTCAGGCGGGTAATAATGCCGTTATAAATGGCGATAACGATTACTGTCAGTAACACCGCGATAGCGGCAATAATAATCAAAGTGGTCATAGAGGTTCTTCCTGTAAAGCAATAGCTGAATGGTTACTGAGATGGTCAATAAAATGCAGTGTCTGGCGTAATTTGTCCAGAGGTGTATGCGCTGCAATTTCTTGCTGGAACAATTCAGGTTGTAATAACGAATATTGCCGTTTTACCTGTAGCAGTTTGGCGTCGCCAAAGGATAAGCACAAACCCGCTGTTGGCTGTATTTCAACATTAGGGCGTTTTAGCAAGGAATACAGATCTTCAAAGGCTGTTACTACTGCCGGTTTCATAATGCGTGCAGCGTCCATTTCTTCTCTTGCCTGTACCCGGTAATGTTTATTAAAACGGTTAGATGCCGGGCGGTAGCGGGTATCCAGCTTTTTGTCCGGTGCATGGCTATAAACCATTAATGCGTCACTTTTAAACTGAGGCACCCAGATACCGTAACGATCATAGTGGTCATATACCGTTTTGGTGCGGATGCGGGTACCGCCTTTACCGTTACTTTCGGTATAGGTTACCGTGCGTTTATTAACATAGTGGAAATGGTAAAAGTAGTAGTTAAAACGGCTGTGCTCGTTTTCGGCATAACCCTGATATAAGTGCTGTATTTCGCGGTTGTGATTACCGCGCTGAAATTCCATAAATGCCTGAAGCAGATAACCGGCTTGCTCTTTGCCGGGCAGCAACTTGATATGATTATCAAACAGCACATTTTTGCTAAAGATATCGTCTGATAAACGGCTGATGCTGCTGTCGCGGTGCCAGACGAAAATAATAAAACCCACCGCTACTGCGATGCATGCTGCAAAGCCAATCCAACCTGATGGTTTAATCAGCAGATAATAATGGTATTGAAAAAGCAGCCAGGCGACACCCGCAAAGGTAAATAAGCCTGCAAGGGTATATTGCAGCTGATTTTGATACGTTAACGGAGCGCCAAAGCGGATAGCCTGGCCGGTAATATCCAGCAACTGTTGTACAGTGGTTGCCTCCCCGGTTTGACGGTTTAAATCTGCCAGTAATTGCTTTAGCCGACTGTTATGCGTTGCCGCTGCGGGCATACCAATACTCTCTGTGAATAGGTAAACGACGGGCAATATAGCAGAAACAGCAACCATACATAAATCTACTAAATAATTAGTTGTAAGTTTTATAGCAATCAGCTAACTTAAAACTAATTATTTAGTAGGTTGAAGAAATGGCCAGAGTAAAATCAACAGAATTAACCGGTGCAGAGCAGAAGATCATGCAGGTATTGTGGCAAAACGGACCTTGCTCTGTTAAAGCAATTACTACCGAGCTGAGTAAACAATCTGCCGTGGCTTATACCACTGTACAAACGCTGTGCCGTATATTGCTCGATAAAGGACATGTGCAGTGTGAAAAGCAAGGCAAGGCATTTGTATACCAGGCGACGACGGTGCAGCAAGAGGCCCGTAGTATTGCATTAAGTGGATTGCTGCAACGTTTTTTTGCCGGTTCCCCGGTGTTACTGGCGCAGCATTTACTGGAGCAGCAAGTCTTGCCAGAGGCTTTGCAGCAGGACTTACAGGCACAGATTGATGCTAAGGCCAGCCTTGCTGCCTCTACTCAGGACAAGCAGGAGTCCTGACCATGTTTGAATTCAGCTGGTTGTTATTTTATCTGCTGTTACACGTAGTACTTGCTGGTGTAACGGTCCCCTGGCTGTACTGGCTTAGCAGGCGCCAACGACAGCCCGCTCCCCATATCATGCTGCGGCTTTGGACGGTACTGACCTTAGTGTTATTTATACTGCCAGCACTGCTGTTAATATCAGTGCAGGATAAGCCAACAGAATTGCGCTTGTTCAGTACTGATCTGACAACGTTACAGCGTGATGCTGCTGAAGAAACAACATCGCTGCAGCCTGTTGCGACGGATGCTGCAGCAGAAATCGCCAAGCACTGGGCACTTACGCCGCAACTGCTTTATCTGCTGTCACCGCCGCTATGGTTATTATGGTTGCTGCCTTTAGGGATGCTGATCCAGAGCTATCGTTTTTACCTCAGCTACAGGTTTAGCCAGCGTTTGTGGCAGCAGGCAGAACCTGTACCGTTAGCTGAAACGCCCGCTGTTTACCAACATAACAAGCTTAGCAGTGCTGTACTGCTGGGTTGGCGTCAGTCCCGTATTCTATTACCGGCTCATTGGCTTGATTGTTTATCTGAAGAGCAATTACAGCATGTTATTGCTCATGAGAAAATGCATTGGCAGCGTGGCGATTTACGGGATTTTTATTTGCAACGGCTGGCCGGTATTGTGTGTTTCTGGAGCCCATTCTGGAAAGTGTTGTGCCGTCAGTTAAACAACTATCGTGAGTTAAGCTGTGATGCAGCGGTAACGGCAGAGCTGAGTCAGCCTTACCGTTATGCCCAGACGTTACTGGATTGCAGTAAAAAACAGACAGCGTTTGCTACTTCGGCACTGGTTATGCCCTGGCAACAGCAGCCTTTGCTGGCAAGACGTATAAGTAATGTATTGCAGGGGACGTCTGGCAAAATAACCCCATCAGGTATTGCGATAGTAATAGCGCTGCTACTGGTCGTGCTGATGGTATTCACTATGGCCCGCAAATGGCAGCTTGCTCAGCTACCACTGCAATATAGCCAGATTAACTTTAGTCAGTTGGAGCAACTAAACGAGTTAATCCTGACGATAAAACAGCATGATTTAGCCAAAGTTCAGCAATTGCTTGCGCAGGGATATCCGCTGAACCAGCCAATGCCGGGGGAAGGCACTGCATTAATGGTGGCTGTTCGCACCGAAAATGTCGCGCTGGTCGATATATTACTGACGGCTGGGGCAGATATTAATGTCAGCAGCCGCGGAGATGGTAATGCGCTGATTATTGCGGTGCAACGGCGTAACCTGTTATTAGCACAGCATTTAGT
>CAZXTH010000225.1:4980-5890 GCA_964643585.1 uncultured Pseudoalteromonadaceae bacterium | reverse complement strand
GGGTACACGGAATATCGGTCTGACGATAACGGGTTTTAACGGTACAGCGCAATTCCTGCTGCGGCCCTGTTCGGTCAGTCCAGTGTAACTGGCTGGCAATCAGGCCTTTTGAATACAGGATAGGATGATCGGCGCCCTGAACCACAATCAGCTGATTGCGTTCCAGATCTTTACCTGCGACATACCACGGATCTTCACCGCCATCGCGCAGCCCGCCAATACCAAGTCCTTTACGCTGGCCAAGTGTATGATACATCAGCCCCTCATGGCGGCCTATTACGGTACCATCAGGTGTAACGATATCACCAGGCTGGGCTGGCAGATATTGTTGCAGGAAGTCTTTGAATTTACGTTCGCCAATAAAACAGATGCCAGTACTGTCTTTTTTGTTATGAGTAATTAGCCCCTGGCGTTCTGCAATAGCACGAACTTCAGGTTTCTCCAGCTCTCCTACCGGAAACAGAGTTTGAGCAACATGTTGTTCTGCCAGAGTATAAAGAAAGTAGCTTTGATCTTTATTGGTATCCAGGCCACGCAGCAATTGCCAGTGACCATCCTGATAACGGCGACGAACATAGTGGCCGGTAGCAATATAATCTGCACCCAGGGCTTCTGCAGCAAATTCAAGGAACGCTTTGAACTTGATTTCTTTGTTGCACATGATATCCGGGTTAGGCGTACGTCCGGCTTTATATTCTTCCAGAAAATACTCAAAAACGTTATCCCAGTATTCAGCGGCAAAGTTGACCTTATGCAGCGGAATACCAAGTGTGTCACACACTTGCTGGGCATCGGCCATATCTTCAGCAGCAGCACAGTATTCGTCGTTATCGTCTTCTTCCCAGTTTTTCATAAACAGGCCTTCGACCTGATAACCCTGCTGGATTAACAGATAGGCAGACACTGAAGA
>CAZXTH010000225.1:3721-4970 GCA_964643585.1 uncultured Pseudoalteromonadaceae bacterium | reverse complement strand
CACCGCACTTGAACTGGTTCTTAACAGGGCGCGGATTATAGCACTATTTTCTGCTGCAAAAAATCTTATCGTGGTGGGAGAATCAGATTCAGCGGTAAGCGGGTGCCTGCAAGATATTGCTCAACGGCATGGCTAACAAGATGGCTGCGCACGGGTAGCGGGTGATGTTGCAACTGATCTGAACTCAGCCAGTGTAATGCCAGAATATCAGTGTCCTGTGGCTGATATAGCGCGGGAAGATGCTGTGGTTCAAAAATAAAATTTACCCTGACATACTGATGACCATTAGCTGCTCGTAACTGGGAAATACCCAGCCATGATGATGGTTGCAGACTGAGGCCGGTTTCTTCATATAATTCACGGCAAACTGCAGCCAGTAAATCTTCATGCTGCTCTACATGACCTGCGGGTTGGTTCAGCACACGCTGACCGCTGATTTTGTCACGTTCTTCAACAAATAAGAAACGCTGTTGATACTGTACTACGGCGGCAACGGTAAGGTGTAACTGCTCTCGGCTCATGGCGCATTGTCTGACAAAACTGATACCTACACGTTAACATAGCTGTTGCTGGCAGCATAGGGCTGGAGCGACATTGGTCGTATTGCATTTTTTCTTATATGGATTATTTTGTTTTTTCCTGAATGCAGATGGTGTATTCACTGTTTTTTGCTTCTGAAACAAGTAATATATCTGCAGAAATTCATGCTGATATATTGAGATTTGCCACTCTGAGGCCCATGTTGTCTGACAGCAGACGCGTTTTAAACACCTCTGATGCTGCAGGCTGCAGTAGTCGTTCCGGCTTCAGGGTGTGCAAATTGCAAACACAACACAGGAACTGTCATGTCTAAAGAAAGTACCATTATCTACACAGAAACCGATGAAGCGCCAGCGTTGGCGACTTACTCCCTGTTACCTGTTATTCAAGCCTTTGCCGGTGCTGCCGGTATTGCTGTTGAAACCCGCGACATTTCATTGTCTGGGCGGATTATTGCGAACTTTTCAGATTACCTGACCGAAGCGCAGCGTATTCCTGATGCGCTGGCAGAATTAGGTGAGCTGGCAAAACAGCCGGAAGCCAACATTATTAAGCTGCCAAATATCAGTGCTTCTATTCCTCAGTTGCGTGCAGCTATTAAAGAATTACAGGAAAAAGGCTATGCGCTGCCTGAATATCCGGCAGAGCCTAAAACGGATGAAGAACGTGAAGTTAAAGCCCGCTACGATCGTATTAAAGGTAGTGCGGT
>CAZXTH010000225.1:2750-3711 GCA_964643585.1 uncultured Pseudoalteromonadaceae bacterium | reverse complement strand
TGCCCCAGCTTCTGTTAAAGCTTATGCCCGTAAAAACCCGCACAGCATGGGCGCATGGAAAGCTGACTCCAAATCTCATGTTGCCCATATGCAACAGGGAGACTTTTACGGCAGCGAAAAATCCGCAACATTTTCAGCCGCAGACAGTCTGCGCATTGAGTTGGTAAAAGCAGATGGTTCAGTTGCTGTACTAAAAGATAAGCTGGCGGTGCAGGCAGGTGAAATTATTGACGCCGCAACGATGAGTAAAACAGCATTACGTGCCTTTTACGAGAAAGAAATTGCTGCCGCTAAAGCAGAAGGTGTACTGCTGTCACTGCATCTGAAAGCAACAATGATGAAAGTGTCTGACCCGATCATGTTCGGGCATGCAGTTAAAGTGTATTACAAAACGGTTTTTGATAAGCATGCCGCTGTTTTTGAGCAGATTGGTGCGGATGCCAATAACGGTATCGGCGATATTTACGCCAAACTTGCCAGCTTGCCAGCAGATAAACAGGCAGAGATCAAAGCTGACCTGGAAACGGTGTACAAAACTCAGCCTGAACTGGCTATGGTTAATTCTGATAAAGGCATCACCAACCTGCATGTACCAAGCGATGTTATCATCGATGCATCAATGCCGGCGATGATTCGCTCTTCTGGTCAGATGTGGGGCGCTGATGGTAAGCCTAAAGATACCAAAGCGATGATCCCGGATCGCTGCTATGCCGGTGTTTATGAAGAAACCATTAACTTCTGTAAGCAAAATGGTGCATTTGATCCACGTACAATGGGCTCTGTACCTAATGTTGGTTTAATGGCACAAAAAGCAGAAGAATACGGTTCTCACGATAAAACTTTTGAAATTACTGCTGCCGGTAAAGTGCGTGTGATAAACAGTAAAGGTGAAACGGTATTTGAACACCCGGTTGAAGCCGGTGATATCTGGCGTATGTGCCAGGTTAAAGATGCACCGGTT
>CAZXTH010000225.1:0-2740 GCA_964643585.1 uncultured Pseudoalteromonadaceae bacterium | reverse complement strand
CGGTTCGTGACTGGGTGAAACTGGCGGTTAACCGTGCCCGTTTGAGCAATACCCCGGCGGTATTCTGGCTGGACAGCCAGCGTGCCCATGATGCACAGCTGATTAAAAAAGTAGAAGCTTACCTGAAAGAGCACGATACCAGTGGCCTGGATATTCGCGTATTGTCGCCGGTTGAAGCAACCCGTTTCTCTCTTGAGCGTATCAAGCAGGGGCTGGATACCATTTCTGTAACAGGTAACGTCCTGCGTGATTACCTGACCGATCTGTTCCCGATTCTTGAACTGGGCACCAGCGCCAAAATGCTGTCTATCGTACCATTAATGAATGGCGGTGGTTTGTTTGAAACCGGAGCAGGTGGTTCTGCACCTAAGCATGTTGAACAGTTTATCAGTGAAAACTACCTGCGTTGGGATTCACTGGGTGAGTTTCTGGCGTTGGCCGCTTCTCTGGAACACCTGAGTCAGGTAACCGGTAACAAAAAAGCACAGGTACTGGCAGAAACGCTGGACAAAGCAACGGCTAAATTCCTGGATAATGATAAATCACCTCGTCGTAAACTGGGTGAGCTGGATAACCGTGGCAGCCATTTTTATCTGGCGCAATACTGGGCAGAAGCACTGGCATCACAATCTGCTGATGCTGAGTTGAAACAGCGTTTCACTGAGCTGGCACAGACACTGCAAACACAGGAACAGCAAATTGTTGCTGAGCTTAATGGTGTGCAGGGTAAAGCTGTAGATATTGGTGGCTACTACCGTCCTGTGGCAGAAAAAGCATCGGCTGCAATGCGTCCAAGCCAACTGCTGAACCAAGCATTGTCAGCACTTTAATTAAGCTTGTTATGGGAAAACAAAAAAGCAGGCGAATCGCCTGCTTTTTTATTCAGTCCGGAAACTGATTATTCAGGTTGCTCGCTGCCGGGAACGCTAATATTGACGGCGTGTAGCCCCTTCGGGCCTTCAGACAGTTCGAAAGTTACATCCTGACCAGCTTTCAGCGTGCGGTAGCCATCCATGTTAATGGTTGAATAATGAGCAAAGATATCTTCGTCGCGGCCATCTTCACGAATAAAACCAAACCCTTTGGCATTATTGAACCATTTTACTTTACCGGTAGCCATACTACTTACTTCCTTCTCTAAGTTAGCTAAATTCTGTATTCTAGACTTCAAGTTTAGTGTGATTTGTTTAATCCACTAATCTCTAATGTAGATAATTTAAACAGACAGTCAAGTTATTCGCAAAAATAATTCGATCTGTTTACTAATATTTAATGAAAACAGCCTTTGATGGAAGGCGCGGGCGTGGCTATAGTTTATGAGTGGGAACAGAGAGTCTGATATACAGCATGGTGAGTTAGGTGAGCTTACTGAACAACGGGTTGAGCCGCCGCCAATGTACAAAGTGCTATTGCATAATGATGATTACACCCCCATGGATTTTGTAATTGACGTCTTGTCGCGGTTTTTTAATATGCAATATGAGAAAGCGACAGAGGTTATGCTGAAGGTTCATTATGAAGGGAAAGCGGTTTGCGGTGTCTTTACGTCAGAAATTGCCGAAACCAAAGTGCAGCAGGTTATGGCTTACGCCAAAGAACATGAACATCCTTTGCTGTGCACGATGGAACGCGCGTAATTAAGTGTTTATCGTCTGGTCTTGTTGCTCAGGTGTATTAGGAGTGGTGTATGTTGAATAAAGATCTTGAGTTGACTCTGAATCTGGCTTTCAGATTTGCGCGCGAACGCCGCCATGAATACATGACGGTTGAGCATTTGTTATTAGCCTTACTGGATAACCCGGCGGCCGGGGAAGCCTTGCGTTCCTGTGGGGCAAATATTGAGAAACTGCGGCTGGAACTGTCCAGCTTTATAGACTCCACAACTCCCTTACTACCTGAAGGGGATGCCGAGCGTGATACTCAGCCGACTCTGGGCTTTCAGAGAGTATTGCAACGGGCTGTGTTTCATGTTCAGTCTTCCGGTAAATCTGAAGTTACCGGTGCCAACGTGCTGGTTGCTATTTTTAGCGAACAGGAATCGCAGGCAGTTTATCTGCTGAAGAAAACCGATATCAGCCGGCTGGATGTGGTGAATTACATTTCTCATGGTGTGATTAAAACAGAAAAGCTGGAACAACATGAGGAACACGGGCAGGAAGAGCTGTCAGAAAGTACGACGGAAGACAGCAAGTATCTGGAAAACTTTACTACCAACCTTAATCAACAGGCAAAAAATGGCCATATTGACCCACTGATTGGCCGCGACAGCGAAGTTGAGCGTATTATTCAGGTATTGTGCCGCCGTAAAAAGAATAATCCGTTACTGGTCGGTGAGGCCGGTGTGGGTAAAACGGCTATTGCTGAAGGGCTGGCTTACCGTATTGTGCAAAAAGATGTGCCTGAGGTTATTGCTGGGGCCACTATCTATTCTCTGGATATGGGTGCGTTACTGGCAGGAACCAAATACCGAGGTGATTTTGAAAAACGTCTGAAATCACTGCTGCGCGAACTGGAACGTGAAGCAGATGCCATCCTGTTTATTGATGAAATTCACACAGTAATTGGTGCAGGCGCGGCTTCCGGCGGGGTAATGGATGCATCAAACCTGATTAAGCCATTGTTATCCAGTGGTCGTTTACGCTGTATCGGCTCTACAACTTATCAGGAATTTAAAAGTATCTTTGAAAAAGATACAGCCCTGGTGCGCCGTTTTCAGAAGATTGATGTTACTGAACCAAGT
>CAZXTH010000224.1:0-5893 GCA_964643585.1 uncultured Pseudoalteromonadaceae bacterium | reverse complement strand
CTCTTTAGGTGTTCCATTCAGTTCTTCAAGCCGCTGCATGAATTCATCTTGTGGCAGATCAAAAATGGCTGCTTTGTCCTTCTCTAAATGGGGGGCCCGGCTGCCGGAGCCGATAAAGTAGGCGGGTAACGGCAGGCCAACTGTCTGTAACCTGTACGACAGCTCAAAAGCTACCCGACTGCCGAGGCTATGGCCAAAAAACACATAGGGGGTGCTGGTGATGAAATGGGCGTGTTCCATAAGCTCATTCACTAGATCAGTCATGTTGTCATGCGGCGTTTCGACCAGGCGAGCTCCTCTGCCAGGTGGCTGGACTAACACCAGTTCTACCTGGTTTCCAAACTGACCTGCCCATGGAAGAAATGTATTGGCAGCACCACCGGCAAAAGGAAAGCAAAATAAGCGAAGTGCTGGATTTTGTAGCGGTTTTGGAATTTGAAAAAGCTTATTTTTCATCAGAGAAAAGAACCTTAAATTTTATTTTTGTTATAAATTAAACTGCAACTTGTTTCTGATTATGCTTATTTTTAATATAATGTAAAGTAATTATTCAGGTTATGAGAGTTTAATAAGAGTTGTAGTATTAATCTGTATTAGGCATATTTATGGCTGCAGCTTCTAACGTAAACGACATATCAGACGAACGATATGGAATAACTCGTTACACAATAAATAAGTTTGTCGAGGCAATATATCTAATGTTAAAGCGCCAGATGAATAATTTTCTAGGTAGGATACAAGATTTTTTTCAGAATGATTGGATAGGGGGGAAGAATAAAGCAGATAATATAATTGCATACAGGTTGCTTTAAAATTATACTAATGCATCTCATATATTATAGTTATAATTCTTTTATTGTTAATTTCAATAGCTCCATTAAAGAGTGTGCCTGTTGGTAAGTCTGGTGCAAGTTCTTGTAATAACTCTAACGTAAACAAGCCTTTTTCAAAGTCAATTTTTTTTGTTTCAGCAACGCTAAAATCAAAATATCGACCAACTTCTGGATACAATGCTTTAAAAAGGCTTTCTTTGGCAGAGAAAATAACTGTAATTAATATAGATTTATTAATAGTGGATTTGTCTAAATATTTTTTCTCAGATTCAACAAGAGCGACATCCAGTATATCTTTGGCTGTTTTAATATCGATGAGATTTTCAACATCTATTCCGATTCTTTTTACATTGTTTTTATGTGCTATAGCACATATAGCAAATTGTTCAGTGTGACTGATCGAGCCAGTGAATGAACTTGGCCATAATGGTTCTCTATTATCCCCTATTGCCACAGATGTATTTTTAGAACCTAAGGAAATTAAAGCTTGCCGAGCCAAATATCGACCAGCAACAAATTCTGATTTACGTTTGACTACGGCTTTCACAAGAGACTCATGAAGATTCTCCCCTATGAGGTTTTTTACATTTAATTCTGAATATCTTTCTGAGTAAAAATTACACTGATAACAAATGCCGACAAATCCTGGTATTTTTTTTTCGTAGAACTGATCTATATACGAATTTTCTGTGTGGTCAGACATTATTTTTCAATCCTCTTGCAACGAATGATTTAATTAGCCCAGTATATAGTGAAAACATGGGTTTTGTTTAATTTTAGTTTGGAAATGTTGATGTTAATTTAAAAAATTCAAGGAATAAATTTAAAATTATTTGTTTGGTGCTGCTGATTATTGTAATGGTATGGCATATTTTATTATCTAATTAAGAGTGTTTTTTATCTATGAATTTTTTTGAAGTTTTTTCATAATTAAACGGATTGAAATTTGTTTCATTAAATTCATCTAAATTAAAATCATATCATTTCTGCTTTGCTGGTTTTTCTAGTGTGACGGTTATCTTTTTGACCTTATACTTGCCTTTGTTAGCTCCAGCAGATCTTTCATTAATAGCCGTTTAGATAATTCATTTTACTTTGCTGTACAGATATTTTACCTAAAAAATTAGCTTTATCTGCCTCCATTTTTTAATGATAGACTCAGTCAGAAATTTGACATGGAAGCCTATGTGTAGTGTATTAAAAAGCCATCAATGTTCTATTTTTAATCTATTAATTGTAAGTGTTCAAGTAGTTTAACTTCTAAAGTTAATACAGAGATTGCTTGTGGGTCAAAGTGAGTCAATATGTTTTAGATTTTATATATCTGCCGGTATTTAAATTTTTATCGAACCCATTAACTACACTATAAATAACAAAGCCACCTTTGGTGGCTTTGTTATTTATAGTGTAGTTGTATGAGAATTTGTTATTTACATTGCTTGCTTGCGCTCTTTACGGAATGACAGCCAGATTGAACCGCCAATCAATATTGCGACCACCGGCAGGGAAACGTATACCGGGATTTTGTACAGGTCGAGTAGCAACATTTTTACACCGACAAACACCAGTACCAGTGCCAGGCCGTAACTTAGCAGGCTGAAACGGTCTGCCATGCCTTGCAGCAGGAAGTACATTGCCCGCAGGCCCAGAATGGCGAAGATGTTAGAGGTCAGTACAATAAACGGGTCTGTGGTAACGGCGAAAATGGCCGGAATAGAGTCTACCGCGAAAATAATATCGGTAACTTCTACCAGAATCAGTACCAGCAGCAGTGGGGTACCGTAACGTACCATTTTTCCGGCCCGTTCGCGGTAAACAATAAAACGCTCGCCATCCAGTTGGTCAGTTAACCGCAGATTGCGCCTTAACCAGAGTAACAGGCTGTTATTGGCTAAGTCGGGTTGTTGCTCGGCGAAGAACCACATTTTTATACCGGTAAACACCAGGAAGGCGCCGAATACATACAGGATCCAGTCGAACTGATGGATTAGCCAGACACCGGCAAAAATCATCACGGTGCGTAGTACAATGGCACCCAGAACACCATATATCAGTACCCGTTTTTGCAGCTCTGCCGGTACGGCAAAGAAGCTGAAAATCATCAGCCAGACAAAAACATTATCGACCGCCAGTGATTTTTCAATCAGATAGCCGGTAACAAATTCCAGCGTTTTGCTGTTTGCCAGCTCGCGGCTGAACTGGGCATCAAGGTAAAACCACAGGCCGACAGCAAAGGCCATTGACACACAGACCCAGACAATAGACTGACTTTATGTGCTTTGCCGCCACCTACCCAAAATAGGTCGATTGCCAGCATCAGCAGAACTATGGCGCCGAACACCAGCCATAGCATAGGGTTTCCAATTGTTTCCATTGTTTTCTCCAACGCGTTAAACCAGACCAATTAAAGATTGGCCAGCATCCAGACAAAAACAACAGGAGGTAAGAGAGCGGACGGACCTGTTGCCTTGTGCGGCAAAGGTCTTGCTTATTCAGTACAAACTGAACCTGGCTGCCGGGTGGGAAACACCGTAATGACGACAAACCAGCGAAAAGCTACTCCCCTTTGGGATAGCAGCAAGTGTAGCTGAAGGCATATCGGCCAGCAAGGTTCAGTTGATTTTTTATTTGTTAGTGTGGCACAGGCTGTGTTTTCTGGTGGTGGCCACGTCTGAACAACCACACCATTATTAACCCGATGATAGCGGTAACTGCGCCAGCCAGCGGAACGGTGTTTAACCCCAATTCTGCTTTTATCATACCGGCACCCAGTGCAGCACCTAGTGCATTACCCAGATTAAAAGCACCGATATTCATGGCAGAAGCCAGGCTGGGAGCTTCTTTGGCTTCTTGTACTACTAATGACTGTAGCGGCGGCACCAAGGCAAAACTGGCAATTCCCCATAACAAGATTAACGGCGCCACCAGCATTTTTGAAGATAATACCATTGAGAAAATCACCAGCAGCACTGCTACCGCAACCAGAGAGGATACCAGTGTTAAATGCAGAGAACGATCGGCAAAGCGCCCTCCCAGATAGTTACCAAGCGACAAACCCACACCATATAACACCAGCATAGCTGTGACAAAAACAGGGGATGCCAGGGTTTCGTCCTGCAAAATGGGCACGATATAGGTAAATACGGTAAACATGGCGCTGGAGCTGACTACTGTCAGCAATAATGCTGCCAGCACAGGTTTTCTGCCCAGTACACGCAGTTCATCGCCAATCCTGGCTTTTTGTGGATTAGCCAGTGGTGGCAATGACAGGCGTAAGGCAATCATGGTGATCACCCCTATTACGGCCATGGCAAAAAAAGCTGGACGCCAGCCAATTACTTCACCAATGTAAGACGCCAGAGGAACACCACCAATAGTGGCAATCGTGAGCCCTGAGAACATCGCGGCCACAGCTGTGGCGCGTTTTTCCAGCGGCACGATATTCATAGCAACAATAGCGCCAACCCCAAAAAAAGCACCGTGATTAAACGACGTTATAATCCGCCCAATCAACAACACGTTATAGCTCTCTGCTACTGCAGAAAGTAAATTACCCAGCGTAAAAATAGCCATCGACAGCACCAGCAGATTGCGCCGTGGCATATTGGCAAAAACCAGTGTCATAAAAGGCGCGCCAATCAGTACGCCAAACGCATAGGCGCTAATCAGCATGCCGGCGGTCGGAATAGACACCGCCAGATCATTAGCAATAACCGGCAGCATTCCCATCGGGGAAAACTCCGTTACGCCAATACCAAACGCGCCGAAAGCAAGGGCGAGTAAAGGGATATTGATTTTCATACAAAGTCTCATTAATTTGTGATGCAGAAGAATATAATAAATGCTAAACCGGCTGAAAGTAGCGCCAGGTATATTCAGTTTTGCGCTGTATTCACAAATAGGGGCATAAATGAGTCTGACAAAACCCGACAAAACAGCTGAAATGGAAACTTTTCTGGCAGTAGCCTGCACCGGCAGTTTAAGTGCCGCTGCCCGGGAACTGGCGCTGACACCTTCTGCGGTCAGCCGGATCATGACCCGGCTGGAAAAGCGTCTGGGGGTTAAACTGATTGTCCGTAGTACCCGTAGCTTGCGCTTAACGGCTGAAGGGGAATCTTATGCGCTTGCTGCCCGGCGGATCCTGAAAGATTTAGAAGATACGGAAACCACCATAGCCAACCGTGGCAGCCCAAGCGGTAATATAAAAGTGACTACCGCCACTGCGCATAGCCGCCTTGCTATTGTGCCGTTATTGAAAGAGTTTTTGCAGCGTTATCCCGATATTACCATTGAAATCGATGTCTCGGATCAAATCAGGGATGTCGGGGCCGGTCAGGTTGATGTAGCGATCAGGTTTGGGCCTTTGCCAGACAGCGGCCTGCATGCCCGGCGCCTTGGTGACACCGGCAGGGTGGTGCTGGCGTCGCCTGCATATCTTGCTCAGGCCGGTACACCAAAAGTTCCGGCCGATTTAACACAGCATAACTGCCTGGATTTCAATTTCAGACGGCTGGAACCGGGCTGGCCGTTTCGTGAAAACGGGCAGGATTTTATGTTAGCCATCAGCGGTAATGTGATTGCCAATAACGGTGAAACACTGGTTGAGCTTGCCCAGCAGGGCATTGGTATTACCCGGGTTGGCCGTTTTCATGTCGAGCAGATATTAGCAAGTGGCAAGCTGGTGCCGCTGCTGGAAGAATATAACCCGCAGGATCGTGAAGCAATTCATGCTGTTTTTATCGGCGGCAAAAATACGCCAGCCAGGATACGGGTGTTTGTTGATTATCTGGTGGAGAAAATGGCGAGCAGCAGTAATTCGCAGCAAAGGTAAGATCAGTCGTTTGATGGGCTGGCAAAGCACTATTTTGTGATAGTATCCGGTTGGTCTGATTTTAATAAAAACTAAGGAGTCTCGACATGAGAAAACTGCATCTTATGCTGTTGCTCTGTTTGCTGCCGTTTATGGGGTGGGCAGTAGATGAAGATAACAGCCTGAGCGTAGAACGGATGTGGCAACTGGAGCGGGTGGGTTCGCCTGTGGTATCAAACGACGGTAAATA
>CAZXTH010000223.1:2610-5937 GCA_964643585.1 uncultured Pseudoalteromonadaceae bacterium | reverse complement strand
GGTAAGCATAGGCCCTACAATGGGACTCGATCCACCACCGTGCAATTTACCTTGCTCTTTTGCCGAACGGGCAATCATATAAACAATTTCATCACCATCGATAATCCGACCGGTATGATCGGCCATCATTACCCGGTCTCCATCGCCATCATAAGCAATACCCAGATCTGCTTTGTGTTCCAGTACCAACCTTTGCAGCAAATCGGTATGAGTCGCCCCACAGTGATCGTTGATATTCAGACCATCCGGGCTGCATCCGGTGACAATAACTTCTGCACCTAACTCTTTAAATACCGCAGGAGCGATATGGTAAGTTGCGCCATGGGCACAATCGATAACCAATTTCAGGCCACTTAAAGACAGGTGATTAGGCAGATGGCTCTTACAGAATTCGATGTAACGCCCGGCTGCATCATTAATACGAAACACTTTGCCCAGCTTTTCAGACGACACACAAACCATCGGTTTTTCAAGCTCATTTTCAATTGCCAGTTCAACTTCATCCGGCAATTTTGTCCCGTCAGCAGAAAAGAATTTAATACCGTTATCATAATATGGGTTATGCGAAGCACTGATTACGATACCGGCTTCAGCACGGAATGTACGGGTAAGATAAGCTATAGCAGGTGTAGGCATAGGGCCAAGCAGGCGTACGTCAATACCAGCAGCGACCAGACCCGCTTCCATTGCTGTTTCCAGCAGATAACCGGAAATACGGGTATCTTTACCGATAAGCACTTTGCGTGTACCTCTTTCAGAGAGCACCCGCCCCGCTGCCCAGCCTAATTTCATTGCGAATTCAGGAGTAATCGGAAACTCACCAACTTTTCCACGAACCCCGTCTGTTCCAAAATATTTTCTTGTCATGTTGTCAGACTCCGTAACGTACCGCTGCGGCAACCCGCACTGCCTGTACTGTTTCTTTTACATCGTGCACTCTGATAATCTGTGCCCCTTTCAGGGCTGCAACCGTCGCACAGGCCAGGCTACCGGCCAGCCGTTCATTCACTGGAACATTCAGCAGTTGCCCAATCATCGACTTGCGTGACATTCCAGCCAGCACTGGCAAGCCGGTTTCGATAAAAGTATCTAAATATTGTAACAACTGATAATTATGTTGCAGGTTCTTACCAAACCCAAACCCGGGATCAAGAATTAACTGACTTCGGGGGATGCCCGCATTTTCACATATTGCTACCCGTTGTAACAGAAATTGATATACCTCTTCCGTTACATTCTGATATTCAGGTGCCTGTTGCATTGTCCGGGGAGCACCCTGCATATGCATCAGGCAGACAGGAACCTGTAGTGAAGCAGCCAGCTGTACCGCACCTTCATCCTGTAATGCGCGGATATCATTAATAATGTCGGCACCAGCCTGAACCGCAGCTGACATGACCGCCGTTTTGCAGGTGTCTACAGAAATAGCACAATCAAAACGCTGCCTGACTGCTTCAATCAGCGGAATAACCCGATCCAGCTCTTCTTCAATTGACACTTCATCTGCCCCCGGGCGGGTAGACTCTCCACCGATATCCAGCATGGCGGCACCATCGTTCAGCATGGTTTCTGCCTTTCGGAGTGCACTATCTAGTTGCCGGTATTTTCCACCATCGGAGAAAGAATCAGGGGTCGCATTCAGAATTCCCATTACAACCGGACGCGATAAATCCAGAGTTCGCTGGCGAGGTAATAATAAAAGCATAAAATATCCTGAAAGGTGGTTAAACAAAAACCCCGAGGTGGCCCCGGGGTTTGATCATTAACCTGAAAGGTATTAGTGCAGATTACCTTCTGAAGGCTTAGTTGTTGCAGTAACTTCTGCATCTCCGCTTGCCTTGCTGTCAGGCTTGTCACCTGAGTCAGCTTTATCGCGTGGTTCCCAGTTTTCTGGTTGGCGAACTTCGCGGCGAGCCATCAGATCATCAATCTGTCTCGCATCGATGGTTTCATACTTCATCAATGCATCTTTCATCGAATGCAGAATATCCATATTTTCTTCAATCAGTTTCTTAGCCCGATCATAGTTGCGATCGATGAAATCACGGATTTCAGCATCAATGGCTTTTACGGTATCTTCAGACATGTGTTTATTCTTGCTGACTGAACGTCCCAGGAACACTTCACCATCTTCTTCCGCATACAGTAATGGCCCCAGCTTTTCCGAGAAACCCCACTGCGTAACCATCTTACGGGCCAGGTCCGTTGCACGCTCAATATCGTTCGATGCCCCGGTAGTGACTGATTCAAAACCATAAATGACTTCTTCAGCAATACGACCACCAAATAATGAACTGATCATACTTTCCAGATGACGTTTACTATGGCTAACACGATCACGTTCCGGCAGGTACATGGTCACACCCAGCGCACGGCCACGCGGAATGATACTGACTTTATAAACCGGATCGTGTTCAGGTACTAAGCGTCCAACAATCGCATGACCAGCTTCATGGTAAGCTGTCATTTCTTTTTCTTTCTCGGTCATCACCATGGAGCGGCGCTCAGCCCCCATCATGATTTTGTCTTTGGCTTTTTCAAACTCGTCCATCGTAACCACACGGCGGTTGCCACGGGCAGCGAATAGTGCAGCTTCATTGACCAGGTTTGCCAAATCAGCGCCTGAGAACCCTGGAGTACCACGGGCAATTACAGAAGCATCGACACCATCAGCCAATGGCACTTTGCGCATATGTACTTTCAGGATCTGCTCACGACCTTTAACATCCGGTAAACCTACTACAACCTGACGATCAAAACGGCCAGGACGTAATAACGCAGGATCCAGTACATCTGGGCGGTTAGTTGCAGCAATAACGATAATACCTTCATTACCATCAAAACCGTCCATTTCAACCAGCATCTGGTTCAGAGTTTGCTCGCGCTCATCATGACCACCACCTAAACCGGCACCACGTTGACGGCCTACCGCATCAATCTCGTCAATGAAGATGATACATGGAGCGGCTTTTTTAGCCTGCTCAAACATATCACGTACCCTTGACGCACCAACACCGACAAACATTTCCACAAAGTCTGAACCGGAAATAGTAAAGAATGGCACTTTGGCTTCACCGGCAATCGCTTTTGCCAGCAAAGTTTTACCTGTACCTGGTGGACCAACCATCAGAATACCTTTAGGAATTTTGCCACCCAGCTTTTGGAAACGTGACGGGTCACGCAGGTAGTCAACCAACTCAGAAACCTCTTCTTTGGCTTCATCACAGCCAGCCACATCTGCAAAAGTGGTTTTAATCTGGTCTTCACCCATCAGACGGGCTTTGCTTTTACCGAATGACATGGCGCCTTTACCGCCACCGCCCTGCA
>CAZXTH010000223.1:0-2600 GCA_964643585.1 uncultured Pseudoalteromonadaceae bacterium | reverse complement strand
GCATCGGGAACCAGGAAATGAATATAGTGGCTAACCAGCTGCTTTCTTCCGGTTTGCTACCGATGGTTCTGACATCATTTTTAATCAGGTCATCAAGCAGTTTTTCGTCATAACCTGTGGGAATAACCGTTTCAAACCGCTCACCGCTACGTTTAACGCCGGTGATAACACCATTGCGCTCTACTTTAACTTCGCGGATCTGCCCCTGGTTTACCTCTTTGATAAACTGAGTGTAATTGGTCTGGCGGTCGGCATTGTCACCGGGGCCAAAGCTGTTGAATACCGACATAAGAACTACGGCAATCACCAGCCAGACAATCAGATTTTTAGCCATGTCACTCAAGGTTATAACCTCATTTTTCCGATCAAATAAATTTATTCAGGCTACTTTACTAAACTTTGAAGCCCGTCGCTACGATATATGTTTCCCGGGAGCGTGCACGGGAGGATTCTGGCTTACGTATTTTCACCGTGGTAAAAGCCTGTCTGACATCTTTCAGGTATTGTTCAAAACCATCACCCTGAAACACTTTGACCACAAAACTGCCATTTTGCTTCAGCACCTTATGACACATATCCAGCGCCAGTTCCACCAAATAAACAGAACGCGCCTGATCAGTTGTATCGTTACCACTCATATTAGGTGCCATATCAGATAATACCACATCTACCGTTTTACCGCCGATGCGTTCCAGTAAAGCATTCAGTACAGCCTCTTCCCTGAAATCACCCTGCAAAAAACTCACTCCCGGTAACGGATCCATCGGCAGAATATCACAGGCAATTACTGTACCCTGGGTGCCAATCAACCCTGCAACATATTGCGACCAGCTTCCCGGAGCAGAACCTAAATCTACTACTGTCATCCCCTGTCGGATTAACTTATCCTGCAGTTGAATTTCATCAAGCTTGAATGAAGCACGGGAGCGTAATCCCATTTTATGGGCTTTCTGGACATAATGATCATCAAAATGCTCTTTTAACCAGCGGGTTGAGCTGGAAGAGCGTTTTTTCTTTGTCATGCTGCTACTCTTAAATAGTCTTATCCGCTAGATGGCGGTACAATAGCCGGAATTCAAGCTTTAAAGCGGAAATAGTCATTTTATGAGTTTAACCAATAAACAAAAGCAGTTTTTAAAAGCCAAAGCACACGAGCTGAAACCAGTCATTTTGCTTGGTAACAATGGCCTGACCGAAGGTGTAATTGCTGAAACAGAGCAGGCGCTGGAGCACCATGAGTTAATCAAAATCAAGGTTCCGACCGAAGATCGTGAACAAAAAGTGCTGATTATGGATGCTATCGTCAGAGAAACTAAAGCGGAGAAAGTACAGGTTATCGGTAAAATTCTGGTTCTGTTCCGCTCAAGTAAAGATAAAAAAATTCAGCTGCCACGTGGCTGATTCAGATAGCCTGCAGCCTGCAACGATAAGCGGGCTGCCTTTTCATCCTCAGCAATATTACTAATCAGAAAATCAGGTTTATCTACATCGGTGGTTTTAACAAACTGCCACATAAGCAGAGTATTTTCAGGCAAAAGCGTTTCTGAATGACGTAAATTATGCTGCAGGCACCAGCTTGTAGCCTGTTGCAGCATGAGGAAAATCTCAGCCGGACTGGCTTCCCATTTACGTAAATCCAGCACAATAGCCCATGGTGCAGATAACAGCGTTTTAGACTTGCGTTTCAGTTCCTGAATATAATCCCGGGTTGTAAGTACTGTTGATACCCCCTGAACCGTTACCCAGATAGTTCTGTCTTCAATACTGATGCGGTAAGGTTTGTGTGGCATAACTCCCCCACTAATGCATATCCGGAACATACAACTTGCTAATGTACATAGATTCCGCAAAATAAAAAAGCGGCATAAGCCGCTTTTTTATACATTAAAACCGAATGTTACAGATACTGCACGTCAGTAATTTCAAACTCGACGATACCTTTTGGCGTATTGATGTTTACTACATCATCAACTTCTTTACCAATCAAGCCGCGGGCGATAGGTGAATTCACTGAAATCAGGTTATTTTTGATATCTGCTTCATCATCACCAACAATGCGATAAGTCACTTCATCTTCTGTTTCCAGATTCAAAATGGTCACTGTCGCACCGAAAATCACCTTGCCGTTGTTTACCTGCTTACTGATATCAATAATCTGGGCATTTGACAGCTTGGCTTCGATATCCTGAATCCGGCCTTCACAAAACCCTTGCTGTTCACGGGCAGCATGATACTCGGCGTTTTCTTTCAGATCGCCGTGCTCACGCGCTTCAGCAATGGCCTGAATAATCACAGGCCGTTTCACGGTTTTCAGTTCGTGCAGTTCAGCGCGCAATGCTTCTGCGCCCTGTACTGTCATCGGGATTTGACTCATCCGTTAACTCTCTTATGTAATTCCTGTACTGATGATACTTTCTCAAAAGCACTGGCAGCCATGGCATTAACCGTGGCAAACGCAGCATTAAGCGTCGTAGTATAGTTGGCTTTATGCTGCAGCGCTCCCCGGCGCAGCACTTTTGAATCTTCTATCGCCTGCCGCCCTTCAGTGGTATTGACCACATAGCTGTACTCACCGTTTTTAATCCGGTCAAGCATGTGCG
>CAZXTH010000222.1:5088-5944 GCA_964643585.1 uncultured Pseudoalteromonadaceae bacterium | reverse complement strand
CCTTCATTGGTGTCTGGGTATTCAACTCTCAGCTCACCACAATGTTTTAACTCTGCGTCCAGTGCCGCCATAACAACCGGAGTTACCCGATCTCCGGCTGGCAGTTCCAGTAGGCCGGCTTGTAACAAACACCACTGGCGGATGAAAATAAAACGTTCAAACGGAAAATCCCGGTAAAACGCGGCCAAAGCCTGTGTGTCGTAAGCTTCAAAAATAAGATAAGCACTATTACTGCTTACTTTACAATAACCCGCAACACCATGCTGCCCGGCTTTATCCTGAATTTCTGCCGCACATTCTTTCTCAAAGCCTGCCCGACAGTAAAGCAACAGTTGTTTCATATTAGCTCCTGAACCAGCTGGAAAATGCCAGAACCAGCCAGCCTGCGATCAGCATCTGGCCACCGACAGGTGCCAGACCAGAATAATGCATAGGCAAAACAAAAATACCGGCAATCACCGTCCACACAAAACAAAACAGCCCCAAATGCCAAAGCAATGCTGTCAGCTTTAATAAACGGGCTGAAGATTGCTGATAATTTACGACCAGCAACGATAAAGTATGAAAAGCCAGTATCGCTACAGCACTTATCAGACTGGCCAATGCGGCTTCAGATAAACTGTGCTTCCAGGCATGCATAATGGCAGCAGACATACCAACTACTGTGGCACCATAGAGCCCGGTTAAAAAGTTACTGAATTTCCAGAATACACTCATTTATTTTCTCACTGGTAAAGTTTGCAGCTTGTGTAATCATCTGCTGTTGGGTTAATCCGGTTTTTTTAAGGGGGATAAAATCATGATCAGCGGCCGGTAGCCAGTGTGTGACTACTTTAGGCCAGTGTTTATCTGTAAG
>CAZXTH010000222.1:0-5078 GCA_964643585.1 uncultured Pseudoalteromonadaceae bacterium | reverse complement strand
GCGGTTACCAAAAGGGTCCCGCTCTCCCTGAATAATAAATAGCGGGCATTGTAACCGGGAAAAGTGTTCAGTACGCCAGTTAGTTTTACCCGGAGGACAAAACGGGTAGCCATACGCAAAAATACCTTTAACCCGCCCAGGTGCAGCCAGCATACTTGCAACCCGTCCGCCCATAGACTTCCCGCCGCAAAATAAAGGTAAATCGTCAGGGCATTGTTGTAACTGCTGATGGAAAAACAACTCCAGCACAGTAACTTTATCCGGCGGGCGTTTCTTGCCCGATAATAACTGTTGCTGCATATATGGAAAGTTAAACCGCCAAACCTCGATACGTTCAGCAACCAGAGCCAATGCCAGCTGTTGCATAAAATCACTCTGTGCTGAAGCTCCGGCACCATGTGTCAGCAGCAAGCGAGCCACCGGTTGCTCCGGCCGCTCTTTGATGATCTCAGTCAATGGCAACGGCATTAGTAAACTGCTGTTCAGCGAAGGCACTTTGTTCTGCTTCAACCATACTTACCATCCATTGGCGGAAGGCATTAATTTTACCCAATTCAGTCTGGCTTTCACGGCAAACCAGATAATAAGCATCTTTACTGATCAGCACATGATTAAAGGGTACGATTAAACGCCCGGAGTTAATATCAGGTCTGGCCAGTACATTATGCGCCAGCGCTACTCCTTGCCCGTGAATGGCAGCTTGTAACACCATAGAAGAGTGGCTGAAAATTGGCCCCTGATTAACATTAAAACTCTTATATCCCTGACTAACAAACCAGGCTTTCCATGCTCGGCGCGAACCATCATGTAACAGATTATGGTGTTTTAAATCTTCTGGTTCATTCAGTGGTTTACCTCTGCTTAGCAGTAATGGCGAACAGACCGGCAGCAAATATTCAGTATGCAGTTTATCCGCATGCAGATTACGCCAGTTTCCACGACCATAGTAAATTGCTACATCCACGTCATCAGTCAGAGAGCCTTCGTCCTGATCTACCGCTTTAATCCGTACGTCAATATCCGGATGCTGTTCACTAAACAGGTTCAGTCTCGGCACCAGCCATTGAATAGCAAAACTGGGCTGCAGGCTAACCGTTAATGAACCTTTTGCCCCTCTGGCCAGCAGTTTCTCTGTAGCTTCATGCAACTGCAGAAAAATCTCTTTGATATCCAGAAAATAACTCTGACCTTCTTCTGTCAGCAATAAAGAACGATTTTTACGCATAAACAATTTCAGCCCCAGATGCTCTTCGAGAGCTTTAATCTGGTGGCTGATTGCAGCCTGAGTGACATACATTTCTTCCGCAGCCTTAGTAAAACTAAGATGGCGGGCGGCAGTTTCAAAGGCTTTCAGAGCATTTAGCGGGGGCAAACGACGTGCCATAACTGTTTACTCGTAATGTTTTAAGCTGCAGTATAAAGTTGGCAATTTTTATTTACCAGCCATTAACACTTACTCAGGCAGAAGGTGGCTTATAGCCTTCGATTTCAACATCCTGCCCTTTAAACAGAAAAGCTTCCATCTGCTGTTCAAGCAAAGTACGATGTTCCTGATTCATCATATTCAGCTTCTTCTCATTAATCAGCATAATCTGTTTTGCCTGCCATAAGCTCCAGGCTTCTTTACTGATTGATTCGAAAACCTTTTTGCCCAGTTCTCCCGGATAGATAGGGAAATCCAGTCCCGGAGCTTCTTTATTCAGATAAACACAAAAAACTGTACGACTCATCCGTTGTTACCCTTGGTTAGTTGCTGTTCCAGTAACAGTCTGGCCGGGGCAGATAACCCGACCTGTGGCATGGCGTCTATTGTAAACCATTGTGCAGCAGATTGCTCCTGCACCACAGGTGGAATTGCCTTTAACCGTATGATTAAAGGATTTATCCATAAATGAAAATGACTAAACGTATGGCGAAAAGCGGGTAATGCCTCTTCGGTAACAGATTTCAACGCATGGCTGTCGCAGTAGCTTTGTCTTTCCTGTTCGGAAGCAAACTCCAGAAAGCCATATAAGCCTCCCCATAAGCCACTTGCCGGGCGTTGTTGCAACAGAATCTGCTGTTCAGCCATCAATATCAGCCAGTAGCTCTGTCTTTCCGGCAGTGCTTTTTTAGGCTTTTTCCCGGGATATAATTGCGGCTCACCTCTCAGTGATGCCTGACATTTCAGTTTCACAGGGCACTCAACACAGCGCGGTTTACTCCGGCTACACAAAGAAGCACCCAAATCCATCATAGCCTGATTAAATTCAGCGACGGTAGCAGCAGGCGTTACCTGCTCTGCCAACTGCCATAATTTCTGCTCAACTGATTTTTCTCCAGGCCAGCCACTGATAGCAGCAAAACGGCTCAGAACTCTTTTGCAGTTACCATCAAGGATTGAAAAATGTTTACCGAGAGACAACGATAAGACGGCGCCGGCTGTTGAGCGCCCGATTCCGGGCAAAGCAACAACCTGCTCGAATGTTTCAGGGAAAAATCCTCCATGCTCTGCAACAATCGTCTGAGCAGCTTTGTGCAGATTACGCGCCCGGGCGTAATAGCCTAACCCTGTCCATAAATGCAAAACATCATCCAGCGGAGCATCAGCCAGGCTTTGAACGTCAGGAAAACGTTCAATAAAACGCCGGAAATACGGAATAACAGTGGCAACCTGAGTTTGCTGCAACATAATTTCACTGAGCCATGTTTTATAAGGGCTCTTTTGCTGTTGCCATGGTAAATGCTTGCGGCCATGCTGTCGGTACCAGCTAACAAGCTGATTCGAAAACCATTCTCTGTCCTGCGGCTGTAACATATTGCTCTCTGCATCGTTTGATGCGCGCAGTATAAGCAGCTACAGCTGAAATGCCAACACACTGCCTTCAGGTTGAGCTACGGGCAGATAATCAGCATAATGTGCGCCGCACTTTTGATGCCAGTCATACCCGGAGTAAAAAATGACCACCAATTCTGAATTGCCAGTAAATGAAGACCAGCAGGAAAAACCGGCTTATATGCGCAAAATACGCTCTTTTGTATTGCGTGAAGGCCGCCTGACAAAAGGTCAGCAACAAGCTCTTGAAACCTACTGGCCAGACTTCGGGTTGGAATATCAACCGCAACTCATCGATCTGACGCAGGTATTCAGCCGGGATGCCCACCGGGTGCTTGAAATCGGTTTTGGCATGGGAAAATCTCTGGTTGAAATGGCAGCAGCAGCACCAGAGAAAGATTTTATCGGTATTGAAGTACATAAACCGGGGGTTGGTGCCTGTTTGGGTGAAATTGCAGCTCAGGGGCTGACTAACTTGCGGTTATTCGAACATGATGCGGTAGAAGTGCTTAATCATTGTATTGCTGATAATTCTCTGGATACAGTACAGTTGTTTTTCCCAGATCCATGGCATAAAAAGCGCCACCATAAAAGACGGATTGTGCAACCTGAATTTGTACAGGCTATCCGTAAAAAGTTAAAAACCGGCGGTGTGTTTCATATGGCCACAGACTGGGAAAATTATGCCGAGCATATGCTGGAAGTTATGTCCGCTGCGGAAGGTTTTGCCAATTTATCTCAGGCTAAGAATTATGTAGAGCGCCCTGAACACCGCCCACTGACCAAGTTTGAGCAAAGAGGACAACGGTTAGGGCACGGCGTCTGGGACTTAATGTTTGAAAGGATCAGCTGAAATGATGCTAGCCAATACCAGCCAGTTAGTGCTACGAAATGCAAACATGTTGTCAGGCAAGGTTCTGATTGTTGAGCCTCCGGCTGATCAACTGGCTGCACAGCTATCTTTGCAGGCTCCTGAATTGCAGCTTAGCTGTTACACTACAGATCAAGCAACAGCAACAGCCTGGCAACAGCAACGCTGTTATTTCAGTGCCAGCCCTGACTTTGATAGCAGCTTTGACAGCATTGTGTTGTTTTACCCCAAAAGCAAAGAACAATTACTGTACACTCTGAGCCTGCTGAAACCCGCTATTAGTGCCAAAACTGAAATCTTTGTTGTTGGCGATAACAAAGGCGGTATTAAAAGCCTCAGCAATCATGCCCTCAGGCTAGGTCTGGATGCAAACAAACTGGACAATGCCAAGCATTGTTTGTGGTTCTCACTGTATGGTGATTTCAGTAATTTACCAGACAGCCAGTTGCCGCAACGCTTCGATATCAGCATCGGTAATGTTGCTCTGCAACTTTACTCACTGCCGGGGGTATTCAATCATGGCAGGCTGGATACAGGTACGGCACTGTTGCTGGAAAATCTGCAACATATCCATACTGGCACAGTACTTGATTTTGCCTGTGGTTGCGGAGTAATAGGCGCCTTCCTGAAAAAGCGCTCTCCTGCAATTACTCTGTATAGCTCTGATATCAGCGCTCTGGCAGCAAACTCTACAGAAAAAACCCTGGCAGCAAACCAGTTACAGGGAACTGTTGTTACCGCAGATGGTTTACCTCAACATTTGCCGCTGTTTGATCATATTGTCAGTAACCCGCCGTTTCATACTGGCATCAAAACAGATTACAGTATCAGCCAGCAGTTTATCAGCCAGAGTATCGCCCATCTTAAAAAAGGTGGTACGCTTACTCTGGTTGCAAATAATCACCTGGCTTATCAGTCTTTGTTATCTGAAGCTTTTGGTAAGGTAGAAATTCTGGCCCGGCGCGATGGTTTTATCGTGTATCAGGCCATAAAGGGGTAACATATGAAAAGGCTGATAACAGTAATGGTATTGCTTTGCTGTTGTCTGCCTGTGGCTGCCCAGCAATGTCTGCAAGCCCCCAAACGTTCTACCGCATGCCCAAACCTGCTCTATCGGGTTGGGCAGCTGCCGGGAATGGAAAAACCCGCAATGCTGTGTATTTGCGCTACTGATTTTACCCCGTTACTGGCTACACCCGCTGATGAATCAGAACAGATACGCCAGCGAATGACCAGACGCCAGCTTGAAGCTGAACTGGGTATGCCGCTGGAGCCAATTTTAAGGTTGCTGCGGCGTCAGGATTAAGAACTTGTCTCGGATCTGCTGCACTTTGGCTCTGCGGTGTTAAAAACAGGCTCACAACCAAAGGTTGAACGTACTTTAGTACGGCC
>CAZXTH010000221.1:4508-5947 GCA_964643585.1 uncultured Pseudoalteromonadaceae bacterium | reverse complement strand
GCTGGACAGTTTGTAAGTTGTGCTTGGCGTTAAATAGGAGAGAATCATGGAAAAGGCTATTGTTTTTACACTTAATGATGGAGCCTTTTGGCTTTCCATTTTTGTTGGTGTCTTTGGCGTTACAGTAATTGCTGGTGTCATATGGTTTGGCCGAGAAATATTTTCACGCTCTTTAGGTAATGTCTTTGAAGAGTTGCGCATGGCTATAAGAGACTATTTGCATTTTTCGCTCGGCCATAATCAAAATCATTCAAATGAATTAAAGGCTATAGTAGAGTCTTTTGCTGACCATAGAGAGCGGAGAAACGAATTTTTCACTCTCTATGGTCAAGTTGTTTTGGCTATCTTTATAGTTGTGGTCTTAGCAATACTACTTATTACAAAGACAATTAGTGCCGAAGCTGGTCTTCCAATACTTTCCGCGGTTTCTGGTTTTGCTATTGCCAAAGGGGTTAACTCAAGTAAGTCGCCAAGCAGCACTATTGATCCAAATAATAAAGAGCCTCGTGGCTAATTTTATTTAACAAGTTGCTGAAGCACCGCGCACTTCGTGCGCTGGACAGTTTTTAAGTAGCGTTTTTGTGGTTTTGCTACGCAAAAATATTCCACAAAATCACAACTTAAAAACTGCCGCCTAGCTCGGCGTTATGCAGGAGATACTCTTGAAATATTTAATTACAGTAAGGCCTCTTGGCGAGACAGATGTGAGTTTCGATTGCCCATATGGGAATCTTTGTTCCGATGACGATGACTACAATGTTCATTTGAATTCGTTGGCTTCAGATATTGAAAGCCTTGATGATGTAAATTCTGTAAGGGTGTCTAATAATGCAATAATTGTTGATTCGGCCTTACCGAAGCCAGAATTACTTGAAAAAATGAAGCCTTTTTTTAGCCGAGAGCTTTGTTTTGTCCGGTATTTGAATATTGAAAATTGTGCATAACAAACGCCACCACATCGCGCCTACGGCACTGGACTCGCAACAAGTTGCTCGCCTGTGTGGCGGGCGTTAGGGCTTTGCAATGAAATCAATCGATTACATCATCAGTGATGAAGCTCCAACAGCTAAAGAATATGTTGCATTGCGCTGCCAAGTCGGCTGGGATAGCGTGAACTTAGATATGGTGCAAAAGAGCTTAGATAACTCGTTATTTCACGTTTTAATTAAACATGACAAGAAACTGACAGGTATAGCTCGAGTTGTCGGTGATGGTTTTATGTATTTTTATATTCAAGACGTTGTAGTTGCCCCTGCATATCAAGGGCATGGTCTTGGTCGGGCACTTATGAATAGGGTGGAAAGTTATCTATCTGAAACTTGCTTGGCTGGTGCGACGGTAGGGTTACTGGCAGCCCAAGGTAAAGAGGCTTTTTATCGTAGTTATGGTTTCATTGAGCGAGATGGTATTAATCTTGGTAAAGGGATGTGTCGCTTTGT
>CAZXTH010000221.1:0-4498 GCA_964643585.1 uncultured Pseudoalteromonadaceae bacterium | reverse complement strand
CAAGCAAATTTTATCGCCAGCAAACGGCACTGGCTGCGACGCCAACCGCGTGCGCGGTCGTCGCGCTAAATTTGGGCGTTATACGTAAACCAACAGAATCAGGTGGAGTTAATATGCCTTGTAATAATCGTCATGCAAGAAACTTAGATGAAAATCAATTGACTACCTTAAGCAACCACTGAATCGCAACAAGAGGCTCGCGTTTGTTGCGAGGGTTAGGCCTATAGAAATATGATGGACCGTCGCTATAAAAAAAGAATTGATCGTTACTGGTCTAAAATGGAAAAACGTTGTGAAAGGGCGTTGTCGGATATAGACACCGATTCATGGTTTGACCTGTGGCACACGCATCCTGATTGGGATGGCAAAGGGAATGCGAGGCCAGAAAACAGACACAAAAGTATTGAGTTAACGTATAAATATTTAAAAAAAGCCGAAGCGTTAACTGAATATCGCGGCAAAGAGCTTCAGTGCTTTGCTATTTTAACAATCGATACTATGGATAACTCGGTTTACATACACAGTCAAAACCCGAACGGATCTGAATTTCCGTTCAAGTGCGATGGTGTTCATTGGGGGTATTTTGATGATGAAATTAATAGCATTGTAAATTCTGATACCCATGACGTTGGAATTATCTATGGTGAGGCTGATGAAACCATTTTTATCCGTAAAAAGGCCTAACAAACACCAGCAAAAACGCGCCCTTTGGCGCTCGGCCCGTGTTGGAGGCAGGTGTTAAATGGACAATATGAATATCCAAGCACTTAAGCAAATTGTGCAATCATGGATCGATGAAGGTTACGCTGAAAGTGAGTTATCGGTTGAGCCTGAATGGTATGTCCTGTGGTATCCCGAAGAAATAGAAGCATTTAACCGTGATTACCAGCTACCCGAGTATGCGTCAGAATTCGTAGCATTTGGTGGTAATGGCAGTGGAGAGCTTCTGGTAGTAAACGATGGTGGTGAGGTGTTTTATTTGCCTACGATCGGTATGGCACCTGATACTGCAATAAAAATTGCAAGTGGCCTGCAAGAATTCAAAGGCTACATGCGAAAGTGAGAAAGTCATTTATCAAACGGTTGTTGTCGCCCCTTGAGGCTGGGATGACTTTTCCGCAGTAAAGCACGGCGTTAGCGTTTAGGAAACATATCGATGGATGGAGCAATTCTCGCAGCTGTTATTTTGGGTGTATTTTGTGGCATACCTTGTATGGCATTAGGCTATCTTATCATGGTAAAGCAAAAGCGTAACTTGCTTGCCAGTTGGGATGATATGTCATATACCGATCCAAAATTAGTAGGGACAATCATGGGGGCAAGCGTATTTATTATGGGCTTACTCATTTTGATGTCTAGTGCTGGATTCATAGTGAATTTTTTATCTATGCTGGAGGCTATATTGATTATGAGTTTTTCAGTTGTAACGCCTTTAGTGGCGGCGTTATATGTGAACATAAAACATACTAAACTAAGCGACTAATAAACGCCCTATTGGGTACCAGACTTGCAACAAGTGGCTCGCGTTATACCGCAAAAGGTAGGAACACATTCTTATGAAAAGCGCTCTGTTAATTATCGATGTTCAACGCGGCCTCTTTGATCATAAACCCCGCCCGTATGAAGCAGACGAGGTAATCCATCGTATTAACCATCTCGCACAATCAGCGAGAGATGCTGCCGCGCTCGTAATCTTCATTCAGCACGAACGCGAAGGTAGCTCGCTTGAATACCAGAGTGAGAACTGGCACCTTGCTTCCGGGCTCGTTAGCAATTCAGGTGACGCCTTTGTTCGCAAGACAACCCCTGATTCATTTCTGCACACAAACTTACACGTGCTTTTGCAAGAAAATGGTGTCAGCCATTTGGTCATATCTGGCTACGCCAGTGAGTTCTGTGTAGATACCACTACGCGGCGGGCTGCGGCCCTTGGGTATAGCGTTACGCTTGTGTCGGACTGCCATACTACGCACGACAAACCACATGCAAGTGCCGTATTAATTCGAGCACACGAAAATGCAACGCTTCCAAATATTACTAGCTTTGGCCCAATAATTTCTGCCGTAGATTCAGCACAGGTGCTATTTTCGGCCTAATAGTTCATTCAAGCCTATGCAGCTTTACGACACGGCTTAATTCAAGCGTTACTTTTGGGAGAAATAATGAAAAGAATTATTTTTGTTGTGAGCTTTATCTTTTTAGCTTCGGCAAATGCCTACGCCGAATTGCAGTATTGCAACAATATTGTGATAACCGATGTATGGGTTGAAGGTGATAGGGATGATAATCATGCGTTGCAAAATATGCTTGTTATCAGAGTAAAAGATCATACTGGTAACTATTACAACTGTGGAGAAAAAGCCTACCTACATCTTGAAAATGCTTCTAGTGCGTATGCTGGTATGCTTTCAGTTGCTTTGGCCGCTCAAGCCCAAAGCAGTCAGGTAGAAATTGCTTATAATACAAGCAAAACTACAAGTTATTCTAACCAGCTTGCATTTATCCGAATCAAGAAATAGCGAAAAATTAAGAATTGATTATTTAGGAAGTTTACGTATTGGACATCCCACGTTTTTTCAACATTACAGAAAATGCGCACCGCATTCATAATCCCTTTACACCTGATAAGTTCGTCACTCTTGGTGTTGCGTTGGGCTTGAAACCGGGAATGCGTGTGCTTGACCTCGGCAGCGGTTCGGGTGAGATGCTGTGCACCTGGGCACGTGATCACGGCATTGTCGGTACCGGTATAGACATGAGCCTGTTATTCACCGAACAGGCGAAAAAACGGGCTGAAGAGCTTGGGGTAGCTCATCAAGTCCGGTTCATTCATAACGATGCTACAGGTTATGTATCTCAAGATAAGGCTGATGTGGCAGCATGTGTTGGTGCTACCTGGATAGGAGGCGGTGTCGCGGGTAGCATTGAGCTTCTTGCACAAAACCTGTGCGAAGGCGGAATTATCCTGATTGGTGAGCCTTATTGGCGGCAATTGCCGCCAACGGAAGATATTGCCAGAGGTTGCCTTGCCAACTCAATTTCCGACTTTCTCAGTCTTCCTGAACTTATCGCATCTTTCGGTAACCTGGGCTATGACGTTGTAGAGATGGTTCTGGCCAACCAGGATGGTTGGGATAGATACGAAGCAGCCAAGTGGCTCACAATGCGCCGATGGCTTGAAGTGAACCCAGATGATGAGTTGGCAGAAGAAATCCGTTCTAAACTGAGTACTGAGCCTAAACGCTATGCAGCTTACACACGTGAATATTTGGGCTGGGGCGTGTTTGCACTTATGCCTCATCTTCCCCTGTGCAAGACTGGCAGCATGGATGATTCTCAGTAACTAAGATGGTACCCGGAGAATCTCTCATGGTGGTTCTAACGGGTACTCTTGTGCAACGTTTGATTACAATCCTGATATTGACTTGTTTATATTTGCCGCATCAAATGATATCGATCATTACCCCTATCCTTTAATGAAGTAACTGAAGCAATCGATGCTGCAAGCGGGGGATAACCAGCTAATACAGCTGGCTGATTGAACTGTTAGGCCCGCAAGTTGCAGGCAGAACGACACGCCAATGTAAGACTTTTGCCGGAGTTGCATCATGATGTTGATTCGTGGGTTTATTGTTATCTCAGCCATTTTGTTGTTCGGCTGCCACCATCATGGAGTATCTGATACAGATAGTGCTGTAAAAGACAGAAATGCTGCCATTGTTAAGACTGAGCCATTCGTTTTTGAAGTTAATGGAAATCGGTTGGTGGGTTTGCTGGATATGCCTGCACATCAAGCACCTGTATCTACGATTATCATCGTTCATGGGTATGGAAAGACTAATGTTGTCGAAGGAAGCGGGTATTCCGATTTGCGAGCTCACTTTGCCCGGATTGGAATTAACGTGCTGGTGTGGGATAAGCCGGGGTGCGGTCAGAGTGAAGGCGAGTTTGATATCAATCAGCCTGTTGAGAGTAGTGCAGAAGAAGTTGTAGCGGCTGTTCGGGCGCTGAAAGACCGGGGAATTCCCGGCAGCCAGCGAATTGGTCTTTGGGGGATCAGCCGTGCAGGTTGGATTGCGCCGCTTGCTATCCAGTCGGAACCCTCTATCAACTTCTGGATCTCTGTAAGTGGAGTAGATGATAAAGAGAACGCTCGTTATCTGCTTTCATCCAATCTTCCTATTGAAGGGCGGTCAGCCGCTGAAACGGAACGCCTGATTCTTGCGTGGCAACGCAGCTTCGATACCGCGTGGCGTGGAGAGGGATATCAGGCGTACCTGCAAGCCGCCTCTGTTCTAAGTGAAGATCCTTTCCTGCAGTTTATGGGGTGGGGCCAGCCAGTTACAGAAGACGCTTTCTATGCCTACCAGGATCTGTTCAGCAAAGGGGAGCTAAGTGTCGACGAGGAAAGTGGATTAGCAGTGTATATTCCAAACTTCAGTGAAGTCCTGTCTTCGCTTGATATTCCTGTACTTGCATTGTTTGGTGACAAGGATAC
>CAZXTH010000220.1:0-5950 GCA_964643585.1 uncultured Pseudoalteromonadaceae bacterium | reverse complement strand
GACAGGTTACGGCGGGCATCAAACAGGTTACGGGTACTCAGTAATACGTCAACGATAGTACGGGTACCAACTTCAAAGCCTGCTTCTGTGGCTTTCAATGCGCTTTCTGCAGAAATAACAGCTTGCTCCAGTGCTCTGATAGAAGACAGCAAAGCATTAACGCTGTTATAGGAAATACGAACCTGACGCATAACTCCGCGGTAGTTGAGCTCCAGTGTCTGGCTGACTTCAACATAGTTGGCGCGGGCAACTTCTACACCTGCCTGCGTACCACCACCACTGAAAATAGGCACATTCAGACTGACACCAACAGAGCTGGTATCAGTACGGTCCAGACCTGATGGTTTAGACGTACCAAGTGATGCGCTTAAACCCAGTGTCGGGTAATGGCCTGCTTTAGCGCGCTCAATTTCCAGATCGGCAATTTCCAGCAGCAGACGTTGTGCTTTTAATATCAGGTTGTTGTCCTGAGCCATGTTTACCCATTCCCGGATAGTAGATGGGGTTGGCGTACCAGGTGCAAAGCGTGAAGTATTCAGTGCATCCAGCTGGTCATGGTACTGGCCGGTAATTTCACGCAGGTATTCACGGGCATTTTCCAGGCCGTTTTCTGCACTGATTTCACGAGCAACGGCGCTGTCAAACTGAGCCTGAGCTTCGTGTACGTCAGTAATTGCAGTTAAACCGACAGCAAAACGCTGTTTGGTTTGCTCCAGCTGGCGTTCAATAGAACGTTTCTCTGCCTGAGCAAAACCCAGATCATCAGACGCTTTCAGCACATCAAAATAAGCCTGAGTAACACGCACAATCAGTGCCTGTACTTCACTGTCATAAGTTGTCTGGCTTTGCAGGGCAAATTTCTCTGCCCGTGACAGGTTTTTCCAGTTACCCCAGTTAAAAAGAGATTGGTTCAGGGTAATATCGCCGCCAAGAGAGTTAGGGCCATCAAAACTGTGACTGGCTCTGTCATTACGACCGTAGCTGGCGCTCAGGTTTACCTGAGGTAATAAAGTGGCACGGGAAACATCGATGCTGGCAACCGCTGAATCACGGCTTGCTGCTGCTCTCAGTACTGTTGGGTCTTTCTGGGTTGCAAGCTGATAAATATCCTGCAGATTCTGCGCTGCTGCCTGCAAACTGAACAAACTCAGTGATGACAGCACTAACGTACTTAGTAAGGTTTTTTTCATATGCCCCATGTCCTGACTAACTTATAAAAATCAAACTGCCCAAATGATAACCTGTTACGATACACTAAAGTAATCCCTAAAGCGTAAAGTTATACCCTAGAGTGTAACAGAATGTGAGTTCCGTTATGTCAAAAATCAACCCTGTACAGTATCTGTCATTCAGCCGGCAGGATTTAGAAATTATCGATAAAACCACGGTTTTTCAGGGTTTCTTCCGGATAGACAAGTACAGTCTGACTCACCGGCTATTTGCCGGCGGCTGGAGTAAGCCTGTGGTAAGGGAAATTTTTGAGCGTGGTCATGCTGTAGCCGTATTACCTTATAATCCGCAAACTGATCAAGTGGTACTGATAGAGCAATTGCGTGCCGGTGCCGTGGAAAGCCCTAATGGTCCCTGGTTGCTGGAAGTGGTTGCCGGCATGATTGATAAGCAGGAAACTGCAGAAGAGGTCGCCAGGCGTGAAGCACTGGAAGAGGCCGGGCTGACACTGGAAAAACTATTGCCGGCATTGAGCTATTTATCCAGCCCCGGTGGCAGCACTGAGCGTATTGATGTTTTCTTAGGTCGTTTTTCCGGTGAAGTACAAACGGGGATTTTCGGGCTGGAAGAAGAGCAGGAAGATATTCGGGTACATGTCTTCAGCCGTGAAGAAGCATTACAATTGCTGTCTGACGGAGTAATAGATAATGCTGCTACTGTCATCGCTTTGCAGTGGTTAGCACTTAACCTGCCTAAAATAAGGCAGGCATGGGGAATCCACAGTGCCGTTTAAGCAAAAACGTTATACGCCAAAATTACCGGATTTTCTTACGCTATGTGAGCGCAATTATGCGCAGTTATACCGTTTATTACCGCAGACACTGGCCGCAGGGCAACAACAGCTGATTCAGATAAATGAGCAGCACTGTTACCGCTTGCAGATTTTGGATAATGCCCGTTTTACAACAACAGTTCAGATTGAACTGACAGGTGGCAGAGCCCGCTTTTTCCGGCCGTGGTTTGAAGTGCGGCTTTACCATGATGCCCAGCTTGCTGAAGTGATAGCTTGTCAGCAGGTCAGAAGATTACAGCCGGTATATCAGTATCCCAACCCTGCTATGCGGCTGCCTGATGAGAAAATTCAGGGAAATCAGTTATTACAAGACTGGCTGAAGCTGTGTGTAGCTCAGGGATACAGCACGACTGAACTGAGTTTCAACTGATGCAGCCATATCGTTTTGCTGACCGGCAGCAGTACCGTATTGCCCAGTTGAGTGATTGCCATTTACTGGCTGATATTGATGGTATTTATCAGGGCATCCGACCCGGGCGTTATCTGCAGCAGGTTATCAGTACATTACAACAACAGTTGCCGGATGCCGTTATTCTTACCGGCGATCTGACACAGGATCATAGTGAAGCGTCATACCGCTTATTGGCAGAGTTATGTCAGCCTTTGGATTGCCCGTTGTTTGTTTTACCGGGCAATCATGATGATGTGCTGCAACTGCAGCAACTAACTAGCCGGCAGCCCTTCCTGCCACATCAGAGTTTGCAACTGGCTGGCTGGCAGTTGCTGCTGGGAAATACCAAAGGGCCAACACCAGCTGGCGTTTTCCCGGTGCAGGAGCAGCAACGTTTACAACAGCAACTGGCATTGGGTGAAGGGGGGGGATGGCTGTTTTGTCACCATCATCCACGCCCGTTAAATTGTTTTATTGATCTCCACGGGCAACAGCATAGCGAACAACTATGGCAATTTATTCACGAACAGCCGCGTATCCGGGGGGTTGCTCACGGCCATAGCCATTATGCGTATCAGCAACAGTGGCAGCAGGTACAGATTGTCGGTTGTCCGGCAACGTCAGTACAGTTTATGCCGGTTGCTGACTGGCAGATTAATGATCAGGGCCCACAGTGGTGTGAATGGATTTTCAGTGCCGATGGTACGGTCAGTTGGCAGTTCAGAGGAGTATTATGACTCAGACAGTGCTTTATCTTCATGGCTTTGCCAGTTCTTCCCGATCTGAGAAATCGGTGCTTACCCAGACTTATTTCCGGCAATACCTGCCACAGGTTAAGCTGTTGACACCAGATCTGCCTTATACCCCTGCCGCAGCAATGGCAGCGATAGATGCAGCACTGGATGGCAACGAGCCAAACGCCATTATCGGCAGTTCACTGGGTGGTTTTCTGGCAACCTGCCTGGCGGAGCGTTTTGGTTGCCGGGCAGCCCTGATTAATCCTGCCGTTGCTCCGCATAATGTACTTTCCCGTTTTCTGGGAGAATATGAGCATCCGGTACTGCAGCAGCGGTATCAGGTGCGACAGGAACATATGGCAGAGTTAGAGCAACTGATGCCACAACAGCTTAGCCAGCCACAGAACTATCTGGTATTGTTGCAGACAGGTGATGAAGTTCTCGATTACCGGCAAGCAGTGCAGTTTTATCATGGGGCGCAGCTGAATGTGGTCACCGGCGGCGATCACAGTTTCACAGGTTATACCGATTATCTGCCGGCTATTGCCAAATTTTGTCAACTCGCGTAAAACGCTGGTTATCCTTACAGTGAATACAGAAATTATGACTGAGCAAAACTATAACGCTGAATCCATTGAAGTTCTTACAGGTCTTGAACCGGTTCAACGCCGGCCGGGTATGTACACTGATACAACCAGACCAAACCATCTGGGACAGGAAGTTATTGATAACAGTGTCGATGAGGCACTGGCAGGTTTTGCCAGCCAGATCCAGGTTATTCTGCATGAAGACCAGTCACTGGAAGTGATTGATAATGGCCGTGGGATGCCGGTAGATATTCACCCGGAAGAAGGCGTCAGCGGTGTTGAGCTGATTTTGTGCCGGTTACATGCCGGTGGTAAGTTTTCTAATAAAAACTACCAGTTCTCCGGTGGTTTGCACGGTGTGGGAATTTCTGTTGTTAATGCTCTGTCCAGCCGGGTTGAAGTATCAGTCCGTCGTGACGGTAATGTTTACGAGATTGCTTTTGAGCATGGCAATAAAGTCAGCGAACTGGCCATTACCGGCACTGTCGGTAAACGGAATACCGGCACCAGAGTGCGTTTCTGGCCTGTTCCCAGCTATTTTGATTCACCTAAATTTTCTGTCAGTCGTTTGCTGCATGTGTTGAAAGCTAAAGCGGTATTGTGCCCTGGGCTGGATATCCGCTTTGAAGATAAAGTGAATCAGCAGCAGTATCAATGGTGTTATCAGGAAGGTATCCGCGATTATCTAAGCGAAGCGGTTAAAGATTTTATTGCTCTGCCTGAGCAACCGTTTATCGGTAAATTTACCGGCTCGCATGAAGCGGTGGAGTGGGCGCTGGTCTGGCTGCCGGAAGGTGGGGATTTACTGACAGAAAGCTATGTAAACTTGATCCCGACTGCGCAGGGGGGGACCCATGTGAACGGGCTGCGGCAAGGGTTGCTGGATGCCTTGCGTGAGTTTTGTGAGTTCCGTAATTTGTTGCCGCGCGGTATTAAGTTGTCAGCAGAAGATGTCTGGGACCGCTGTAGTTATATTCTGTCACTGAAAATGCAGGACCCGCAATTTGCTGGCCAGACAAAAGAACGTTTATCGTCTCGGCAATCTGCAGCTTTTGTTAGTGGGGTGGTAAAAGATGCGTTCAGCCTGTGGCTGAATGAGCATACCGATATTGCAGAAGCACTGGCAGATTTTTGTATCAACAATGCCCAAAAGCGGCTGAAAGCCGCTAAAAAGGTGGTACGCAAAAAAGTCACCAGCGGTCCGGCATTACCCGGTAAGCTGACTGACTGTTCGGCACAGGATCTGAATCAGACAGAATTGTTTCTGGTGGAAGGAGATTCGGCCGGTGGCTCTGCCAAACAGGCCCGCGACCGCGAGTTTCAGGCAATAATGCCATTACGTGGAAAAATTCTGAATACCTGGGAAGTGGAGTCCGGGCAGATCCTGGCGTCACAGGAAGTGCATGATATTTCGGTGGCTATTGGTATGGATCCGGATTCTGCGGATTTATCCGGTCTACGCTACGGTAAGATATGTATTCTGGCCGATGCTGATTCTGATGGTTTGCACATCGCGACGCTTTTATGTGCGTTGTTTGTCCGCCATTTCCGGACGCTGGTAGAAAGCGGCCACGTGTACGTTGCAATGCCGCCGCTTTACCGGATAGATATTGGTAAAGAAGTGTATTACGCACTGGATGAAGATGAGAAAAACGGCATTCTTGACCGGATTGAGGCTGAGAAAAAACGCGGCAAGGTGAATGTGCAGCGGTTTAAAGGTCTGGGCGAAATGAACCCGTTGCAACTGCGTGAAACAACGATGGATCCAAACACCCGCCGTCTGGTGCAACTGACAATCGATGATGCATCCCAAACGCTGGAAATTATGGATATGCTACTGGCCAAGAAGCGTGCGAATGACCGCCGTGACTGGCTGGAAAGCAAAGGCGACAGAGCCATTCTGGCCTGAGTAAGAGCAACAGCTATGAGAATGCTGATTTTGTGTTGTTGCCTGTTTCTTTGCGGGCAGCTGTCGGCAGAAAAACTGCCTGGCTGGTTACAGCAGGTGGCAACTGAAAAGTACCGTCAGCCAGAGCAAATGCTGCAAGTGCTACAGCAAAATCAGAATCTGCAGGCATTATTGCCACCTGAGCAACAGGCTGTTTTTTTCCGGGAGCTTGCGGCGGTACTGCGGGCGCTTGGCCGTCATCAGGAGCAATATGTGGCTGCTGAACAGGGATTAGCGCTGTTGCAGCAGGATTCAGCAATGAAG
>CAZXTH010000219.1:4851-6007 GCA_964643585.1 uncultured Pseudoalteromonadaceae bacterium | reverse complement strand
CTCTGAATCATTCCAGCGTTTAAGCCAGGCAGTTCGTTCCAGTGGGCCACGTGCAATAGCATTTGAAATATCAAAACCTGCTGGTAGCTGTACCTGACGCCCCCACGTTTCATGATCGCTCCAGCCTCGGCTTTTCAGGTAAAACGCAATTGAAGCAAAAACATCAAGCTGATTACCCCAGATATCTTTTTTGCCGTCACCATCTCCATCCTGGGCATAAGCCTGAAAAGAACTTGGCATAAACTGGCTCTGGCCCATAGCTCCGGCCCATGAACCTTTCATGTTATCCAGACTGATATGCCCCTGCGCCAGAATATCCATCGCATGGAAAAACTCCTGCTTGAAAAAAGTTTCCCGGCGTCCTTCATAAGCAAGGGTCGCCAGCGCTGAGGGAACAGAAAACGACCCCATAATACGGCCAAAGCTGCTTTCCAGCCCCCACAGTGCTACGATAAAACGCGGTTGCACACCATATTTCTGGCCTATTTTTTCCAGCTCAGGCAAATGCTGGCGATAATACTCACGAGCCATACGGATACGGGTTTCGCTGACACGCTTTGGCAGGTATGTGTCCAGCGTTTCAACAAATTCAGGCTGGGAGCGATCAGAAGAAACTGCCCGCTCATAAAATGTAAGCGAAGCAAAAACCTGCTCAACCAGCTCAGGTGAATAACCTTTATCAAGCGCTTCCTGCTTCAGAGCCACAGTATAATCAGCAAAACCTTCTTTATCTTTTGCCAGCAACGGGCTGCTTACCATAAGAGCAGCAGCAAGAGTAACGGATAAAACAGATTTGAGAATCATAGAAAACCTATTGCTGTTGTATCATTGCTTTATGTTGTGCCAGTAAATCCTCTGGCGGTGGTGGCAACTGCAGATAAAACCCCTGTTCATGCAGCGATTGCTGTACTTTATGAATATCAGCATGGGCTAAATGTTCCCGTCCTGCCAGATTTAACACCGTAACCAGTTGGGGAATACCGAAAGATTGCAGTAACGCAGCAGGCACACTGCTGAAATCGTCACGCTGTTTGACAAACAGATAAGCCCCGTCTTTACGGAGGCTTTTATAAACCGCACAGAGCATCGAATAAAACTACTTGGTAAACTTGCCTAAGTGATAGCTAAACTATAACATGAACATCAAGTCTTGCGT
>CAZXTH010000219.1:0-4841 GCA_964643585.1 uncultured Pseudoalteromonadaceae bacterium | reverse complement strand
CGTACCACAGAAACTCTGGGCTGCGCAAATATTGCTGCCCCGGCAGCGGATAACATTTCGCGTGCGCTATTGCTGTTATGTCAGATCATTCCTTGGAATTAAAAGGGAGCTTATTTCCCTTATCAGTGTTGCATTGTCAAGATCTCAGTGCAGACACTCTCAGAACACTACTCAGCCGCAAGCTTGAACAGGCCCCAGGCTTTTTTTATCAGGCTCCGGTTGTACTTAATTTGTCGGATTGCCAGCAAGTGCCAGATTTTAAGGCGATAAAGCAGCTTTTTACCGAGCTGCAACTGGTTCTGGTTGGCGTTTGTGGTGCCAGTGCCGAATTGAAAAAACAGGCTCAGCAATCCGGGCTGGCAGTATTGCAACTGGGGCGGGATGCTCCGAAAAGTACTCCACGACAGGCAGAAACCAAAACAGCTTCAGTTTCACCTCAGGTTTCAGACAGTAAACTGGTAGAACAAACGGTGCGTTCCGGCCAGCAGGTTTATGCCAAAGGCGCAGATCTGATTGTCAGAGGGTCTGTGGGTGCCGGAGCCGAAGTTATTGCCGATGGAAATATTCATATTTACGGCACTCTGCGAGGTAAAGCCATTGCCGGAGCCGCCGGAGATACCAGCAAGCGGATTTTTTGTCACAACCTGCAGGCTGAACTGGTTTCTATTGCCGGAAATTTCTGGTTGAGTGAAAACCTGCAAGGACCTTTCTGGGGCAAAGCCACCTGCGTACGGTCAGAGAACGAACAATTAACATTAACGGAATTAGTCTAAGGATTAGCTATGGCAAAAATCATAGTGGTAACGTCAGGAAAAGGTGGCGTCGGTAAAACGACTTCCAGCGCAGCTATTGGTACAGGTCTGGCACTTCAGGGCCATAAAACAGTGATTATCGATTTTGATATCGGATTGCGTAATCTTGATCTGATTATGGGCTGCGAACGGCGGGTTGTTTATGATTTTGTCAATGTCATCAATGGCGAAGCAAACCTTAAACAAACTCTGATTAAAGATAAACGCATTGAAAACCTGTTTATTCTGCCTGCTTCTCAAACCAGAGATAAAGAAGCCCTTACCAAACAGGGAGTTGAAAAAGTTCTGAATGAGCTGTCTCAGGATTTTGATTTTATTCTCTGTGACTCTCCTGCGGGTATTGAATCCGGTGCCATGATGGCACTGTATTTTGCTGATGAAGCGGTAGTAGTAACTAACCCTGAAGTATCTTCTGTACGCGATTCTGATCGTATTCTGGGTATGCTGGCCAGCAAATCACGCCGTGCAGAACAAGGTCTTTCACCAATCAAAGAACATTTATTGCTGACCCGCTATAACCCTGAACGGGTAGAAAAAGGTGAGATGCTGAGTGTCGAAGACGTAAAAGAAATTCTGGCAATTGAACTGGTTGGCGTGATTCCGGAATCTCAGGCAGTACTGAATGCTTCAAACTCAGGCCAGCCAGTTATTCTGGATAAAGACAGCGACGCCGGCCAGGCTTATATCGATACGGTTGCCCGGCTGCTTGGAGAGCAGGTTCCGTTCCGCTTCCTGTCGGTGGAAAAGAAAGGCCTGCTGAAACGGATCTTCGGAGGATAAGATGTCATTACTGGACTATTTCCGCTCATCAAAAAAAGGCTCAGCCAGTACGGCAAAAGAGCGCCTGCAGATTATTGTTGCGCATGAACGTAAACGCCGCAGTGGCCCTGACTATCTGCCACAGCTCGAACGCGATATTCTGGAAGTTATCCGTAAATATGTTGATATTCCGGCAGATCAGATTTCAGTTTCACTGGAACACCGTAGTGATGAACTGTCAGTACTGGAGCTGAATGTCAGCTTCCCGGATGAAAAACGTTGAATAATAATGTGGTATCAGCCAATAGCTGATACCACTTCTTGCTTTAGCTTCGGGGTAATATCTCAAACCCGGTATGTTCAGGGATAGAAAGATACGGTGCCAGATAATGCCGGCGCCAGCCACACAGATATTCAGGTAACGGCAATACTTGCCGCTCTTCATCAGAAACCCGCCAGCACCAGTTAAAAAATTCATGCATCTGACGTTTGGTCGATACAAATTCGACCGGTAATTGGCGTGCTTCAGCAGCCAGTTTAACGCTGGATGTGAGTTGGGCAATCACCTCTTTATAACCAGCAAAAATATCCTGGTGATAGAAGGTTTGCGGACACAAATCTGCTGGCAGTTGTTTCGCCTGCTCAATCATATCGGCCATAACAGCAGCGTGCCGGCGGATACTCCGCTGTTCCAGTAAGGCAGGAATATTCATCAGGCTGGCTGCATTTCCCGGCCGGCGCTTTACCAGCTCAAGCAGCTGAAAATCTTTGATAATCAACCCTAATGCCAGATCATGCTGTTCCGCATATTGTTGCCGCCAGCTTACCAGAACTTTAAGTATTGCCAGCTCTTTTGGTGATAACAGCCAGCTGTTTTTTACTTCAAGAAAGCGGTAGGGTAACGGTAACAGCTGATACTTTCGCATGGTCAGTTGCTGGCCTTCAGCCAGTAACAGCTCAAGCCGGTCGCTATCAAATAAACCGGCAAATGCTTCGTAAACCGGAAATAAAAAACGGACATCATTTGCGGCATAAGCCAACTGAGCTTCTCTTAGCGGACGAGCCAGCCAGTCAGTACGGGATTCGCTTTTATCCAGCTGTTCACCAGTAATCTGCTCAACCAGCCTTGCATATCCCATGCTACTGCCCCACCCTGCCATTTCAGCAGCCAGTTGGGTATCAAATAATGGCTGAACCTGATCAATTCCAACACGGGCTAATGCTTCCAGATCTTCCGTGCAAGCATGCATGATCTTTGTAACCTGAGGAGCAGAAAATAACTCACGCAAAGGCTGCCAATCAGTAATTGCAAGGGGATCAACTAATGCCAGCTGTTCACCATTAAACAACTGAATCAGGCCCAGTTTCGGATATAAAGTGCTCTGACGGATAAACTCGGTATCAACGGCCAGTAACGGGCAACCAAGACTCTGCCGGCAAAATTGTTCCAGCAGGGCATTTTCAGTAATCAACGGCGTCATAATAAGTTTACTCTATCAGACCTCAGGCCACTTTCAGCAACCCACCAACTCTTTGTAACCGGAGCCGGTAAACAGTCTTTTGTATTTATATCAGGCTGCAGTAATACAGCTACAGCGACATCATAGACAGCCTGAGCCATAAAGGCTCAGGCTACAACACTCCGGATTAGCGAAGCTCACGGCGCAGGATTTTACCTACGTTAGTTTTTGGCAGTTCAGTACGGAACTCTACCTGCTTAGGCACTTTATACCCAGTCAGATAAGATTTGCAGTGCTTAATTATTTCCTGTTCTGTCAGTGAGGCATCTTTCTTAACAATAAACAGCTTCACTGCTTCACCGGTAGTTTCGTTAGGCACACCTACTGCAGCAACTTCCAGTACTTTGTCATTCATGGCAACAACTTCTTCAATCTCGTTCGGGAACACGTTAAAACCCGATACCAGAATCATGTCTTTCTTACGATCAACAATATAGAAGAAGCCTTGTTCATCTACCCGGGCAATATCTCCCGTATAAAGCCAGCCATTTTTTAATACTTTCGCCGTTTCGTCATCGCGGTTCAGATAGCCCAGCATCACCTGCGGCCCTTTAACCAACATCTCGCCAACCTCTCCCGGAGGAACATCCTGATCGTTTTCATCAACCAGACGGATATCCGTTGAGGGTGCAGGTAAACCAATACTGCCGTTAAATCCTTCCAAATCATAAGGGTTAACCGTTACCAACGGGCAGCATTCTGTCAGGCCGTAACCTTCGATCAGGCGGGTACCGGTTACTTTTTCCCAGCGTTCCGCAACCGGGCGCTGAACCGCCATACCACCACCAATAGAAAACTTAAGCTGACTGAAATCCAGTTCAGCAAATCCCGGGGTATTTAACAAACCATTGAATAAAGTGTTTACCCCCATAATGGCGGTAAAACGCGTTTTTTTCAGTTCTTTGACAAAACCAGCCATATCACGCGGGTTGGTTATCATCAGGTTTGAACTGCCATATTTAAAGAAAGTGAAGAAGTTCGCAGTCAGAGCAAAGATATGATACAGCGGTAATGCTGTAACAACCTGCTCATTACCTTTCTCCAGTAATGGGTCAATACAAGCGGTAATCTGTTCAAGGTTTGCAACCATATTCCGATGCGTCAGCATCGCACCTTTAGATACGCCGGTAGTACCACCGGTATACTGCAGAAAAGCAATATCAGAGCTGTCAATTTGCGGTTTTTTGTAGCTCTGGTGACGGCCTTTTTCCAGCACATCATTAAAACGGATAGTTGCCTTCTGCAGCTGATAAGCCGGTACCAGCTTTTTCAGGTGTTTAACCACCAGATTAACCACTGTACCTTTAACTGCGCCAAGCATATCGCCCATTTTGGTCAGGATAATATGTTCAACTTTAACCTGGCTTTCCACTTTAGCCAGCGTATGGGCAAAGTTTTCAACGATAATAATGGCTTTAGCACCAGAGTCATTCAGCTGATGCTGTAATTCTCTTGGCGTATAGAGCGGGTTAACATTCACTACGGTACAACCGGCACGTAGTACCCCCATCAGTGCAACCGGGTATTGCAGCAAATTCGGCATCATAATCGCCACCGGATCACCCTTTTTCAGGCCCAGTGTATTTTGCAGGTAAGCTGCGAAAGCAATACTCAGTTGGTCCACTTCACGGTAAGTCAGGCTTTTACCCATATTGATAAAAGCAGTTTTGTCGGTATAAGCAGCGATGGTCTGTTCAAAAATTTCCACCAGGGAATGGTAATGATCTGCGTCTATTTCTGCGGGTACATC
>CAZXTH010000218.1:4595-6038 GCA_964643585.1 uncultured Pseudoalteromonadaceae bacterium | reverse complement strand
GCCAGTGGCTCCGCATCTGGCAGCTGTGCGCCATCATCAGCCAATAGAAGAACCTGTCCTGACATCCGCACTAAAAGAATGGCAAAAGTTACCCGCAAAATGGTTACTGATTGAAGGTGCCGGTGGCTGGTTATTGCCGATTAGCAAACAACGGTATCTGGCTGACTGGGTAGCTGAACAGCAGTTACCGGTGTTACTGGTGGTAGGTATAAAACTGGGCTGTCTGAATCATGCCATGCTGACAGTACGGGAAATTAAACGTAGTGGTTGCCAGCTTGTGGGCTGGGTAGCAAATTGCGTTGACCCGGATATGGCATTGTTGCAGGAAAATATTGCCGACTTACAATTGCGGATCCCGGTGCCTTGCTGGGGTGTTATACCCAATGCCCCTTCAGATGAGGAATACCGGCAATTGGCTGAAGAGCTGGCTGCCGGTTGGCAGGCTTACACTGCTGAGGCAAGCAGATAGGATAAATCTGTTGCTGCAGGAACAGCCGTTTTCTTACCACCTTTAAACAGGTATGCTCCGGCATCACCTAAAACCGTTAGTTTTTGCTGGTGTTGCTTAAGCGCTGTACCTTCAGGTAAACCGATAATTGTGGTTTCCTGGTACAATTGCATAAACTCTGCCAGCCGCATATCACGGGTTTCACCATGAAAGCCTTCCGGCACATAATCACTGTAATGTGGATTAAGCTGTAACGGCAGTAATTTCAGTGCCATAAAAGAAGGTGGCTCGATAATCGGCATATCGTTAGTGGTTTTAATACTTTGGCCGGCAATATTGGCTCCGGCACTCCAGCCGATATAAGGTAAACCTTCGGTTACCCGCTGGCGGATCGGTTCCAGCACTTTGTAGCGGTAAAGTTCGTGCAGCAAATGAAAAGTATTACCACCGCCTACCATAATAGCTTCAGCATCCCGTACAGCCTGACGTGGATCGTTATACTGATGAATACCGGTAATTTCGATCTCAAGAGGCAATAACGCCTGACGGACCTTATCAAGATAATCATTGTAACTTACGGTCACACCGGCATAGGGTACGAATAATAATGAACGCTTACCGTGAAGATGTTCAGTGATCCAGGCCATATTGGGAGCAAGGTATTCACTGTTATTGGCTCGTGAACTGCTCAGCAGTAATAATTCCATGGTCGGTTCCTCAATTTTTTCAACATTGTAAGGAATCAGGCAGCAGAATGCAGCTTTCAATAAGTACTTTAGATACTTTTTCTTACAATTTTAGGGCAACCTTAATTTGAAAAACGGTCTAAAGCCCATATAGTACAGTGCAGTAAACAGAAATGAGGTAAAGCTGTATGAAGAGAGTCCTGTTATTTTTAGCGACCAACCTGGCCGTTATTCTGGTACTGAGTATTGTACTGAATATCGTGTTCAGCTTTTTAGGTATTGATCACAGCAGCATTGGTGGGTTATTGG
>CAZXTH010000218.1:0-4585 GCA_964643585.1 uncultured Pseudoalteromonadaceae bacterium | reverse complement strand
GCTATCTTTGGTTTCGGAGGCTCTTTTATTTCTCTGGCAATGTCAAAGTGGATGGCGAAACGCTCTACCGGTGCCGTTGTTATTGAACGCCCGCGTAACGCGACAGAGCAGTGGCTGGTTGATACGGTAGCACGTCAGGCAAAAGCTGCAGGCATTGGCATGCCGGAAGTCGCTATTTATGATTCACCGGAAATGAATGCTTTTGCTACCGGTATGAAGCGTAATGACGCATTAGTTGCTGTCAGTACCGGATTGTTGCGCAATATGCGCGAAGATGAAGTTGAAGCGGTACTGGCTCATGAAGTATCACACATTGCCAACGGCGATATGGTAACGCTGACCCTGATTCAGGGGGTGGTAAACACCTTTGTTATTTTCCTGGCGCGTCTGATAGCCGGAGCTATCCGTAATAATAACCAGCAACTGGGCGGTATTGCGTATTTTGCGATTGTGATTGTGCTGGAGATGGTATTTGGTATTCTGGCCAGCATTATTGTGATGTGGTTTTCTCGTCAGCGTGAGTACCGTGCTGATGCTGGAGCTGCAAGACTGGCAGGCCCCAATAAAATGATTGCAGCTCTGGAAAGGCTGAAACACAATCATGAAAGCCGGTTAGAGGGTAGTATGATGGCTTTTGGTATTGCCAGCAAATCTGCTAAATCTGAACTGTTTCTTAGCCACCCGCCGCTGGAGAAACGTATTGAAGCACTGCGTAGCAGCAGACAATTCTAATCGTTTGATCTGATCCTGAAGAACCCCCGGAGTACCGGGGGTTCTTGTTTATATGCTTAACCGGAGTTATCAATGAGTGATCATCATATTGTCGTGATACCAGCCGACCCATGGCTTATTCCTTCTGCAGAACAATCTTCAGCGCTGGTTGCTTTACTGAAACAGTGGATGCCTGATGCAGATGCCATATCAGCAGAGCTTTCTGAGAATATTGAGTTTCGGGATTGCGGGGAAAGCTTTGAATATGTTGCCTGTCCGGCATGTAACAAAACGCTGGATATTGCGCAATGGCATGAATTGATGGATAACGATTATGATATACAGCATGGTTTTCAGCTGAATACTGCTATTTTGCCTTGTTGTGGCCATGCTGCCGCGGTTCATCAGCTGACTTATTCTTTTACACAGGGGTTCTCCCGTTTCAGCCTCATAGCCGAAAACCCACAAATCAGTCCATTAACAGAGCAACAGATAGATCAATTACAGCAGGTGCTGGGCTCTGGGGTTATCGTTATTTACCGCCATATTTGATAGCCCATTATAAAAGGGTGGTTGATTGATATTTATTCTGCCGTACCCATATAACAGAACAGTAATCGTCAATCAGGAATTGCAGTAATGACTGTTCTGAATAAAACCCGCTTTTCGGTGCTGGAGCTGGCGCCGGTTCGTGATAATGGCAATGTGGCAGAAGCGCTTCATAATTCCCTTGCTCTGGCCCGGCATGCTGAAAAGCTGGGCTTTTCCCGTTTCTGGGTAGCCGAGCACCATAATATGGATGGTATAGCAAGTTCAGCAACCGCTGTATTACTCGGGTATCTGGCTGCGAATACTGAGCGCATACGCCTTGGTTCCGGTGGCATTATGTTACCTAATCATGCTCCTCTGGTTGTTGCGGAACAGTTTGGTACGCTAGCCACGCTTTATCCCGACCGGATTGAGCTTGGGTTGGGCAGGGCGCCGGGAGCAGACCAACATACTGCTTATGCTTTACGCCGCTCGCGTGATGGCAGCCCGGAAGATTTCCCACAGGATGTTACTGAACTACAGCAGTATTTTGGGGCGAGGCAAGCTGGACAGCGTGTTATTGCCGTACCTGGCATGGATACTCATGTGCCTGTCTGGTTACTGGGTTCCAGTCTGTTCAGTGCGCAGCTCGCAGCAGAAAAAGGGTTACCTTATGCCTTTGCCTCGCATTTTGCTCCACGCTTTATGATGCAGGCCATTCAGCTGTACCGTGAGAATTTTAAACCTTCAGCTGTGCTTGATAAGCCTTACGTTATGCTGGGAGTGCCCTTGATTGCAGCCGATACAGATGAGCAGGCTCAGTATCTGGCAACATCTGCTTATCAACGCATTCTGGCATTGTTCCGTGGGCAATCATTACTGCTTAAACCGCCAGTTAGCAGTATGGATGGCGTATGGTTGCCACATGAGCAACAGGCAGTGAAAGAATTCTTTGCGATGGCTGTAGTTGGTGGGCCACAAACTGTTAAAGCAGGGCTGGAGCGGATTATTCAGCAAACACAGGCAGATGAGCTTATCTTTACCTGCGATATGTACGATTTTGGTGACAGGCTGCATAGTTTTGAGATTGCCGCAGCATTGAAAGCTGGTTGAAACAAAAAGCTCCGGCAATACTATTTACTTAAGCAGTAATCAGCTTACTCTAAACTAACCGTTGGGCCCTGGACAGGCGACAAATCCGTCAGGAACGGATTTGAACAGTTCTGCTGGCCCAGAGGGTAAACTTCATGGATGAAGTTTATAAACCGAGCCCCCATGGAAGGGTTTACGGCGTGTTAGTGTGAGTAAGGTGATGGATGCATCACCTTAACTGATCGGCATTACCGGGGTTTTATTTATAAAACTTTCTTCACGAACTCTGATTTCAGGCTCATCGCACCAAAACCATCAATTTTACAGTCAATATCATGGTCGCCATCGACCAGACGGATATTTTTAACCTTGGTACCGATTTTTACTACCGATGAAGAGCCTTTCACTTTCAGATCTTTAATCACAGTAACCGTATCGCCGTCTTGCAGAATATTACCTGCTGAATCCCGTATCATTTTGCCATCACTGTTATCAGCTTCAGTTGTATTGGCAGACCACTCATGGGCACATTCCGGACAAACCAGCATTATTCCGTCTTCATAAGTATATTCAGACTGGCATTTAGGGCAGGCAGGTAACTGACTCATAATCTTATCCTTTCAGTGCTGCCGGAAAATATCCGGCAGCGGGTAAAAGGGCGATTATACAATATAAGAGGCTGTTGCGGGGAATCAGATACGGCGTGAGCGCTTTCTGAACAGTGGGATAGCAGCAAAACCAGCAAGCATCAGTAGCAGAGGTGCCGGAGATGGAACTTCCACTGTATCTGATGGTAAATCAGATTGTGGCAGTCTCCAGTTAAACAACTGGTTATGAATCTGGCCTGCGCCACTATAAGAACGGGCTGCTACTGAACCATCAATGTCATTCCAGCTACGGATATCAGCATAAGGTGCCAGTAGAGAACCATTCAGCCTCATACTGCCTAAATCAATTTCTAAAGCTTCGTAGAAGTTCCACAGGATATTGCTGGCACCGATATTGTTATTACTTTGCCAGGCAGAAAAACCCTGATTGAGATTTACACCACCCAGATTGGTTACATGAGTGCCTGAGACGTTGATAATGACCGTTTCTGCAAAGCCGGCAAACAATGACCAGTTACTGTTCTGGCTGAATAAATCTGCGCCATCGATGGTGAAGACGGCTACAGAGTCGTTAGCCTGATAACTGAATGATTTCTGGTTCTGTTGCAGGTTAACATTACCGTTAGTTTGCAGGGAAGCCAGATAAGAGCTGTCTTTATAAAGCTGCTGGGCAAGAGCGGCGGCTTTATCGTTTAATTGTTGCCCCTGATTGATGCAGCGGCCATTACTGAGGTTATTGCCGTTACAATTTATATTCCCAAGTTGGTTAGATCCACCATAGCTCAGATAACCAGCCTGAATCGTTGCACCGGGAGCATAAAGGCTGCCTGCAACTTCAACACTGCTGGCTGACGAGTTTTTATCCATCCGGCTGCCAAATTCTACCCAGCCGGAAGTATTAATATTGCCACCAATAAAACTGCGATCATAGACATGCAGGCTTGATGATTTCAGATCTCCCAGCAGGATCAGGTTGTAGTCAGTCATCGGAGAAGCCTGAACAGGCACTGCAGATAACAACATCAGTAAACCAGAAACAGCAACAGAACGTTTTACAGGCAACATACATGGGTCCTTATATAAGCTGTTGCTATTTTAACCGGTCGAACCAGTTGTCTGCAATCACCTGCAAATGAAATATTTGTATAAGCCTGATTGGCATCAATAAAAGGGTGCTGGTCGCTTTTTTATTGGTGCTGCGTCTTATGCTCTGATATGTTCAGGCGGGATACAGAACAATAAAAATTGAGGTACGGATGAAACAGCGTTATACCGTGCTCTGCAGTCTGATGATAGCTGCAGGAGTATTGTCGGCAGGTTCGCAGGCTGCAGAAGGTTATTACCGTTCACCTGTTCTTGCTGGTGAACAGGTTATTTTTACCGCAGAAGGCGATTTATGGCGGGCTGGTGTTAATCAGCCGCACGCTCAGCGGATCACAACACATGCAGCAGAGGAAATTCAGCCGCTGGTTTCTCCTGATGGTAAGCAGTTAGCTTTTGTGGCTGATTATGAAGGTGCGCCAGAAGTTTATGTTATGCCACTGGAAGGCGGTACGGCCAAACGGGTCAGTTTTGAAAATAGCAGGGTGCGTTTACAGCAATGGCTGGCTGATGGCCGCTTGCTATACAGCACCGATAGTGCTGCA
>CAZXTH010000217.1:4846-6044 GCA_964643585.1 uncultured Pseudoalteromonadaceae bacterium | reverse complement strand
TTGAAGACGGCGCTCCATTCACCGCCCAGCCCCAGTCCTTGCCCAAAACGGCACAATGCCAGTAGTAATGGCGCAGCAACACCTATCTGGGCATAAACAGGTAATAAGCCAATCACGACAGTGGATATCCCCATCGTCAACAATGCCGCGACTAAGGTTGCTTTACGCCCAATACGGTCGCCAAAGTGACCAAATACCGCAGATCCCACCGGCCTGGCAAAAAAGGCTATCGCAAATGTAGCAAACGACTGTAATACCGCAGTAGCAGGGTCACTCCCCGGGAAAAACAAATGCGGAAATACCAGCACTGCGGCGGTTGCGTAAATATAAAAATCAAAAAACTCTATTGTCGTTCCTACAAGACTGGCAAAAAGTACCCGTCCTTTAGAGTTCTGAGGCGTTGTATTTTGTGGTGTGGTAATTATTGTTGTCATCATCTGCTGCCTTAACAAACCAAAACAGAGCTTTAAATACCAGGTAGAAGCAAAAACATCTGGATGGAAAAACATCCGCAAGATACTGGCATAAAAATGCTGAAAGCGGAATAAAAACAAGCCATTTTTCGACTTGCATAAGACAAATAATAAAACGCCCCCGCTTTACCAACGGAGGCGCTTAAAACATCACCAGCTAACCAAAAGTTTAGCAATTTCTGTTGATGGTTTACCTTACTGCAGAGACTGGTCCTGCTTTTGTTTTTCCAGCCGTTTTTCCCAGAAAGTAGCATTTTTGATACCCAGCTTAACGGGATCAAAAATCACTGGCTTGCCAGACTTCTTCTGCTGTTCATAATCTTTCAGACACAAAATCGCTGGCTTAGCGACAAAGAAAATAACCAAAATGCCCAACACGTTTACCCAGGCCATAAGCCCAACACCTATATCTCCCAGATTCCAGATATAACCCGCACTATTAACTGCTCCGTAAGCCACCATAAACATCAGCAGCAGCTTAAAGACAACCGGAGGCAGCCGATTGTTAAACAGACGGTTCAAGTAAGCGACATTGGTTTCGGTAATATAGTAGTAGGCAAGAATAGTGGTAAATGCGAAGAAAAATAACGCCAAACCAACAAAAACCGGGCCAAAGTAACCAAATACCTGACCTAAGGCCAGTTGGGTAAAAGCGGCAGAATCAATTTGTGTAGCCGCATCAACATTTTGAACAATAAACTGCCCGGCAGGTAATGCTCCCTGCA
>CAZXTH010000217.1:0-4836 GCA_964643585.1 uncultured Pseudoalteromonadaceae bacterium | reverse complement strand
ACATTGTACTGCTCTGTGATCAGAATCATCAGTGCTGTTGCCGTACAAACAAACAGCGTATCAACATAAATAGAAAAAGCCTGTACTAGCCCTTGCTGGGCTGGATGATCTACTTCTGCAGCGGCTGCAGCATGCGGGCCTGTACCTTGTCCGGCTTCATTAGAATAAATTCCCCTTTTCACTCCCCATCCAATAGCGGCACCAAATCCGGCCTGTGCTGTGAAAGCGTCTGAAACAATAAGAGAAAATACGCCCCAAACCTTATCCAGATTCAGAAAAACAACAATTAATGCCAGAATGATGTAACCCAATGCCATAAAAGGCACAACAACCTGAGTAAAGCTGGCAATTCGCCTAATGCCACCAAAAATAATAAATGCCAGTACCGTTAAAATAACAGCCAGTGCAATCAGCTTATTAGAACCAACTTCTCCAAAACTGGTGATAACGGTATTACCCTCACCAAAAATCTGAGTTACTGCATTACCAACCGCATTTGCCTGTACACCAGGTAAGAAAATGCCACACCCGATAATCGCACTGACAGCAAATAATACGGCTAACCAGCGCCATCCAAGGCAACGCTCAAAATAATATGCCGGTCCACCACGGTACTGACCATTTTCCTCTACTTTATAAATCTGTCCTAATGTCGACTCAGCGTACGCTGTGCTAGCACCCAGAAATGCCATCATCCACATCCAGAAAACAGCTCCTGGCCCACCAAAACCAATTGCTGCGGCAACACCGGCAATATTACCAACCCCAACTCGCCCTGACAGAGAAACCGCCAGAGCCTGAAATGATGAAATACCCTTGCTGGAGCTGTTGTTATTAAGCAGTAGCTTGCACATTTCTCTGAAATGGCGGACCTGCGCAAAGCGGGTCAGAACTGAATAAAACAGTCCTGCACCAAGACAAAGATAGATAAGCGCTTCGCTCCAGATAAGGCTGTTTAATGTACTAATGAACCCTTCCACTTTGTTCCCTTATTATTCTGTATTTTTTTCTAATTTTAAAATATGACTTGTCATACCCTGACCGCTAAGAATAAATACCAGACACCAAGCCCAGTTTCCAGTTCTTTCAGGTAAAGAGTTACACAGGCAACACCGCCAATCAGGTTTTCAAACCGCTCAAAACAAAAAAGGCCGGTGATCTTCACCGGCCTTTAGCCATGTTTACGTGTAATTAATGACCGTATTTACCTGCCAGATATAACCATGTTTCCAGTACGGTATCAGGATTCAGAGAAACACTTTCGATCCCCTGCTCCATTAACCAGGCTGCAAAGTCTTCATGATCGGAAGGACCCTGTCCGCAGATACCGATATATTTTCCTTTGGCTTTACAGCTCTGAATCGCCATCTCCAGTAACTTATAAATTGCCGGGTTACGCTCATCAAACAAGTGTGCAATTAAACCGCTGTCCCGGTCCAGTCCAAGCGTAAGCTGGGTCAGGTCGTTAGAACCGATAGAAAAGCCATCAAAATATTCAAGGAACTGATCTGCAAGCAGTGCATTAGATGGCAATTCGCACATCATAATCAGTCGAAGATCATTCTCACCACGTTTAAGGCCATGCTCTTCCAAGAGCTCAACTACGGCTTTTGCTTCTTCCAGCGTTCTGACAAACGGGATCATCACTTCCACATTAGTGAACCCCATCAGATTCCTGACCCGCTTAATCGCTTCTACCTCAAGCGCAAAACAGTCGCGGAAATCTTCAGAAACATAACGGGATGCCCCACGGAAACCAATCATCGGGTTTTCTTCGTGAGGCTCGTATTGCTGCCCGCCAACCAGATTCGCATACTCGTTCGATTTAAAATCAGACATCCGGACAATTACTTTTTTCGGTGCAAAAGCACAGGCTAAAGTGGCAATACCTTCTGTCAGCTTGGCAATGTAAAACTCCACCGGGCTGCTATACCCTGCCATCATTTGCGAAATAGTGGCTTTAAGTTCAGCTGGCTGAGCATCAAAGTTCAGCAATGCTTTCGGGTGAACACCAATCATCCGGTTAATCACAAACTCAAGACGGGCCAAACCAACACCGGCATTAGGCAACTTAGCAAACGAGAATGCACGCTCAGGATTACCCACGTTCATCATAATTTTTACGGCCAGTTCCGGCATTTGATCAACACGGCTGTTAATCACATCAAATTTCAATTCGCCATCGTAGACATAACCGGTATCGCCTTCCGCGCAAGACACCGTAACCGGCTGGCCGGTTTTGATAGTTGCCGTAGCATCACCACATCCGACAACCGCCGGGATCCCCAGTTCACGGGCAATAATAGCGGCATGGCAGGTACGCCCTCCACGATTGGTTACAATCGCCGATGCCCGTTTCATAACCGGTTCCCAGTCGGGATCAGTCATATCTGTAACCAGTACATCGCCCGGTTGCACCTGATCCATTTGCTCTATGCCTTTAAGTACTTTGGCAACGCCTGAGCCTATTTTCTGACCTATTGCCCGCCCTTCGGCAATTACCGGAGCCGATCCCTGCAACTGATAACGGGCCATAGTATTGCTGTCTTCACGGCTTTTTACCGTCTCCGGCCGCGCCTGCACAATATACAGCTGGCCGTCGTTACCATCTTTAGCCCATTCAATATCCATTGGACGGCCATAATGTTGTTCAATAATCACTGCCTGGCGGGCTAATGCTTCAATCTCTTCATCAGTCAGTGAAAAATGGTTACGCCGGGTTTCGTCAACATCCAGCACTTTTACTTGTCGCCCATGTTCACGCTCTGCAGAGTAAACCATTTCAACCTTTTTACTACCCAGTGTACGGCGTACTACCGCAGGGCGGCCTGCAGCCAGTGTTTGTTTGTGAACATAAAATTCATCAGGGTTAACAGCCCCTTGTACCACCATCTCTCCAAGCCCGTAAGATGATGTAATAAAGACGACATTCTCAAAACCAGACTCGGTATCAATACTGAACATCACACCTGAAGAAGCTTTGTCTGAACGCACCATCCGCTGTACGCCGGCAGACAGAGCCACCCCACGATGATCATAACCCTGATGCACCCGGTAAGAGATCGCACGGTCATTAAACAGAGAAGCAAAAACATGTTTGATAGCAATAATTACTGCATCATAACCACGAACATTCAGGAAAGTTTCCTGCTGGCCGGCAAAAGATGCATCGGGCATATCTTCTGCGGTTGCAGATGAACGGACTGCAAAAGAAACATCCTGTTTCTCATCAGGGTGAAGGCGCAGATAAGCATCGTGAATCGCTTTTTCCATTTCAGGCTGAAATGGCGTATCGATAACCCATTGGCGGATTTGTGCACCGGCTTTTGCCAGTTCCGTCACATTATCGGTGTCAAGTTTATCAAGCAGCTGATAGATTCGCTCATTCAGGCCACTTTGCTCCAGAAACTGATTAAACGCATAAGCGGTAGTAGCAAAGCCTCCCGGCACCTGTACCCCAGCACCAGCCAGATTGCTAATCATCTCGCCCAGTGAGGCATTTTTGCCACCCACCCGGTTTACGTCATGCATCCCGAGGTTTTCGTACCAAATCACCCATTCTTGCACAATCTGTCTCCAGTCTGTATTGAGTTATGTAATATTACATGTTGCATTACAGCCTGATATTCTACACGCTGAATACGCTGAAATGAAACACAATTTAAAATGCCGTCAGGAGTTTGAATCCGGCCTGAACAGCATTTAAAAGGTAAAAACTGCAATAATTTTCAGTTCTGATGTAATCTAAGATCAACAGCCTAAAAGCCCAATACCATCAGTTAGGCAGGTACAAGATTGTTCTAAGTGAACCGTTGGAGCCCTGGATGGGCGGAACCGAGCCTACAGGGATGTATTTACGGCGTGTTCGTGTGAACAATCTTGTAACTGCAAAAACGTAACTGACCGGCATTAGCCCAAGGCTCGGCTTATATTATGTGATAGCAGACAGGAGCAATTTGTGCGAACTGCATTTTATATTTCTGATGGTACAGCCATTACCGCTGAAGTTTTCGGCCATGCTTTACTGACAATGTTTCCGGCCCAGTTTGAACACGTGACAATTCCTTTTGTTGAAAATGCTGAACTGGCACAACAGGCAAAACAACGAATTAATGATTGTTACACGCATTCAGGCCTGAAACCGCTGGTATTTCAGACATTCGTAGACGACTCTTTGCGACAAATCATCAATAGCAGTAATGGAATTTGTTACGACTTTCTGAATACCTTTGTCGATCCTTTACAACGGGAACTGGGTATGGCTCCGGTTCCGAAAACCCACCGCACGCATAGTCTCCACGAAAAAACCTATGATTTTCGGATAGATGCCGTCAACTTTGCCCTGGCAAACGATGATGGTGCTAACCTGAAAGATTTCAGCCAGGCCGACATAATTCTGGTAGGAGTAAGTCGCTCCGGCAAAACCCCAACCAGCCTGTATCTGGCTTTGCAGTACGGTATTAAGGCGGCTAATTATCCGTTTGTTGAAGAAGACATGCCACTGGAACGCTTACCCGCTGCACTTAAACTGCACAAATCGAAGTTATTCGGGCTGACAATTTCAGCCCAACGCTTAAGTCAGATACGTGAACAACGACGGCCAGGAAGCCGCTATGCGTCAATCCGCCAATGCCAGCAGGAACTGGCCGATACTGAAACAATGTATCAGCGGGAAAATATTCCCTACCTGAATTCTACGCAGTTATCGATTGAAGAGATTTCAGCCAAAATTATTGCGATGACCGGCCTGAAACGGCAGAAGTATTAGTAATGCCGTTCACTTAAGGTGATGCATCCATCACCTTACTCACGCTAACACGCCGTAAACCCTTCCTT
>CAZXTH010000216.1:0-6059 GCA_964643585.1 uncultured Pseudoalteromonadaceae bacterium | reverse complement strand
TTTATGCGAACCGGCGATTACGGTTTTATTTGGCAACAGCAGTTGTATATTGTAGGCCGGATCAAAGATGTCATCATTATCCGCGGTGCCAATTATTACCCGCAGGCACTGGAAGAAGCGCTTCAGCGGGCTATTCCCGGGTTGAAAGACAATGGTGGCGCCGCATTCAGTATCGAAGTCAGTACTGGGCTTGCGACCGGCGAACAGCTGGTCGATGAAAAACTGGTGATAGTGCAGGAAGTGGAACGAACCTGGGTCCGCAAGCTCAATACTGCACAAGTGTTTGCCAAAGCCAGGCAAGTGATTAGCGAAGAATTTGGCCTGCAACTGCATGATTTGGTCTTGCTCAACCCAGCGACTCTGGCCAAGACGTCCAGTGGTAAAATTCAGCGGCGCAAGTCAAAAGCTCAATATCAGCAGCAGGAGCTGGCGGTATTTGCCCGTCTTGAACCGATAGCCGTCGCAGCACCGGCAGAAGTGCTGCCAGTGGCTGAAACGCTGACGGCTGAAGAGCAGGCGCTGTGTACCATGCTGCAGCTGGTTCTGGCGACTCAAGCGAAAGTGGCGGTGCATTCGGTGCTGCCGACGATGCATATTACCAGTCTTGGGCTAGATTCACTGGCGTTGGTCGGTATCGCCCAAACGCTACAACTGATGACTGGTGTCGAGTTGAGCACTGAGCAACTGCTGGTGTCGCCTCGCTTGCTGGATATTGCTCGCTTTATTATCAATACACGGCAGCAGACCGTGATCGATGCGACAGCCGATGTCAATGGCACAACCGATGCAACCTCAGCCGATACCAGTGCCGCCGCTGCTATGGCGGAGGATGCCTGCGAAAAAAAGCCTGTAACCGCCAGCCCGCTGAGCCTGAATCAGCAGCAGCTTTATCTGCTGTATGAAAAAGATCCGTCGTCCAGCGCTTATCATGTCCCGCTGTGCTTAACTGGACATTTTGATGCCGGGGCAGTACAGGCTGCAATTGAGCAACTGGCAGCCCAGCATCCGGTCTTACGCTGCCGGATAGCACTGGATGAACAGCAGCAACTGCAACAGACCTTCACAGCACCCGCACCGGTGCTGACAGTGCATCCGCTGAAGGCCGATGTGACTGACGGACAGCGGCTGCAACAGATCCAGGCTGACAGCCTCCAGCCTTTTACTTTGCTCGGCGGCGCCTTGTGCCGGTTCTCATTATGGCACAGCGACGGGAGTGCTTATCTGCTGCTCAATATGCATCATATTGTCATTGATATGGTGTCGATGCTGACGCTGATTGAACAGTTGCTGGGCCTGCTGAGCGGTCAGGTGACGCAGTTGCCGGTGCCGGCGCAGAGCTATCAGAATTTTGTCCGCCAACAAGCCAGTCTGGACAACCCGCAAGCCCAAACATATTGGCAGCAGCAACTGGCGGCCTCTGTGCCTGTACTGCAATGGCCGTTGCAGCAAGCCCGGCCGGCCAGGCAGCTGTTTTGCGGCAGCAGCCTGGATTTCGCTTTGACGGCAGAGACCTGTCAGGGCTTGCGTCTGTTGGCCCGCCAACAGCAGACGACGTTGAACACGGTGTTGCTGAGTCTTTACCAGGTTTTTCTGGCGAAGCTCTGTTACCAGCGCGAATTTGCGATTGGTGTCCTCAATGCAGGGCGGCCGAATACCGAATATCAGCAGGTGCTTGGGTATTTTGTGCAACCGGCGGTGTTCCGGGTCGCACTACGGGCTGGTCAGCACAAAGCCGACTTATTGCAGCAGACGCAGCAGCAGATGCTGCAAATCATCAAACATCAACAAGGTGCGCTGGCGGCCTTGCTACAGCATCAGCCGCAGGAAAGCCTGGCTGGCGTGCCGCCGGTGTTTCAGACACTGTTTACCTACTATGCTGACACAGCGTTGGGGTTGATGCCATTCAATGCCTCGGCCGAACAGACGACCGTCAGGGCATTCCCGCAGTTTGCCGTGCAGCACCTGCCAAGCCCAGGCGCGCAACTGGATTTGTCCTTGTTATGTGCAGAGTATGATCAACAACTGTGCTGTCGATTTGAATACAACACCGCTTTGTTCAGTGACGAGCAGATTTGCCAGTTTGCCGTTTACCTGAGCAATGTCGCCGATCAGTTTGCCAGCAATGGCTGCGATACTCTGGCTCAGATTGCCTTGCGCGGGCAGAGGGGGGCAGGCAGAGAAGAGGCCCGTATTCCGTCGCCGATGCAAACGGATGCCGCGATGGAATATCCGTTGGTTGCTGCGCAGATTTGGCGCAATATGCAGCAATATGCCGGGCAGCCTGCCGTCTGCTGCGACGATGAACAGCTGAGCTATGCAGAGCTACAACGCCGGGTGCAACCGTTGTTGCAACAGTTGTTAACACAAACGGCGGCCGGCGACGTCGTGGCAATTGCTGCTTATCGTTCGGTCGATATGATAGTGGCCATTCTGGCAGTGTTGGGCGCCGGTTGTGCCTATTTACCCTTAGATCCGCAGCAACCGGCCGAGCGGCTGCAATACTGCCTGAAAACGGCCAAGCCCCGGCTGGTGCTGACGCAAGCAGCCACCGAAGCGGCGCTGACGGCAGTCAATTCCATAACTGCTTCGCCCTGGCCGCTGTTGTCGGTGTCGCAGCCGGTTGCACAGGTGGAATGCAGTCCCTCGATCCGTCCGGTCAGCGGCGATGATCCGGCTTATGTGATTTTCACTTCGGGTTCGACCGGTCAGCCAAAAGGCGTGGTCAATAGCCAGGCCGGTCTGGCCAACCGCTTGGGTTGGATGGCCAGCCATTATCAAATTGGCAGTGACTGCCGGATCCTGCAAAAAACGCCTTATACGTTCGACGTGTCGGTCTGGGAATTGTTATTGCCGCTGCTGAGCGGCGGCTGTCTGGTGTTTGCCCGGCCGGAAGGACACAAAGATGTCAGTTATCTGACGGGCCTGATTGCCGCTGCCGCGGTGGACAGGCTGCATTCTGTACCGTCCATGCTGGAAGTCTTTGTCGATGAAATCAGCCAGGCACAGCAACCGCTTGGCAGCCTTGCCAGTCTGAAACAGGTGTTCTGCAGCGGGGAAGCGCTCAGTAAACATTTGCAGCAGCGTTTTCATCAAGTGCTGCCGGCTTGTGAATTACACAATTTGTATGGTCCGACTGAGGCTGCTATTGATGTCACTGCCTGGCATTGTCAGGCGCAGGACTCTTATCTGACGGTGCCGATCGGTCACAGTATCAGCCAACTGGAACTGTACGCGCTGGATCTCGATGGGATGCCGGTACCTCCCGGCGTGACCGGGGAATTGTTTATCAGCGGTATTGGTCTGGCGCAGGGTTATATCAATAAACCTGAACTGACTGCCGAACGTTTTGTCATCAATCCTTTTGCCTGTCCGCACCGGACGTCTGATCAATCCTATCGGCGGATGTATCAGAGCGGGGATTTGGTGCGTTACCAACCAGCAGGGGTGATTGAGTACCTGGGCCGAACAGACAGTCAGGTCAAAGTGCGCGGTTTCCGCATTGAGCTGGCCGAAGTAGACGCCAGAGTGGTGCAGTTGCCGGCAGTGCGGGAAGCGGTCAGTCTGGTCAGTGGCCAGGGCGGAACGGCCCGGCTGATTTGTTATGTCGTGCTCCATGAACAGGCGGCTGCGACTACGACGGCACAACTGCGGACTGCGCTGTCTGCGGTGTTGCCAGAATACATGCTGCCGGATCTGTTTGTGACCCTAACGCAGATGCCATTAAACGCCAATGGCAAACTGGACCGCAAAGCGCTGCCGGCAGTAGCGGCCATCGTCACGGCAGCGCAGGAAGACGCAGCGAATGCCGAAGAAGCATTTGTGCTGCAGTGTTTTGCCGAACTGCTACAGTTACAGCCGCAACAACTGGGACGGCAGAGTCATTTTTTCCAAAGCGGCGGACATTCGTTGTCGGCCGCCCGTCTGGTACAGCGACTGAATCTGCATTACGGCAGCGCTGTGCAGTTACGCGACATCTTTAATGCGCCCACAGTGGCAGCTATTGCCGGGCTGCTGCAAAGTCCGCTACGAGCCGAAGCCGGCCTGACACTGACGCCGGGCGGCACTTTGCGCCAGTTGTCGTCCTCGCAAAGCCGGTTGTGGTTCCATCACCGGCTGGAAGGTGCCAGCGGCGTGTACAACATTCCGTTGATCCTGCAGTTTGCGACCGAGCTGGAACCAGCGGCGCTGCAACAAAGTGTTGATGCGCTGCTGCAGCGTCACCCGTTGCTGCGTGCCGTCTATCAGGCTGGTACTCAGGATAGCCAGCACGGTGAAATGTGGCTGAGCAGTGCGCTGAGCTGTCAGGTACGGCAACAGTGCCTGCAGACCGAAGCCGAATTGTTGGCTGCGCTTGATCAGGCCTCAGAAGCGCCTTTTGCTCTGGAGCAGGAATTACCGATCCGGCTGGCTTGTTTTCACTGGCAGCAACGCAGCTATCTGCTGATTTGTCTGCACCATATCGTGGCCGATGCCCAAACGATGGACCTGGTCGTACGGGAATTGTCCGATGGCTACCAGCGGGCGCTGCAGGCGGAACCGCAGGATCTGACCTGCCATGCTATCGGTTATCAGTCTTTTGTCGATTGGCAACAACAATGGCTGCAAAGCCCGGCTGCGGAGCAACAGCTTACATACTGGCGACAGCAGTTGGCGGATTTACCGCCATTGCTGGAACTGCCCTGCGACCATGCCCGCCCTGTGAGGTTGCAGAGCGCCGGTGACAGCATCCGTTTTCAGCTGGAACCGATATTGAGCCGGCAATTGCAGAAGGTTGCAGCTGCACATGATGTATCTTTGTACATGCTGCTGCTCAGCGTGTTTAGTGTCTTGTTGGCGCGAGTCAGCCGGCAGACCGATCTGGCGATCGGAACTCCGGTGTTTGGCCGGCCTGATCCGGCGCTGGATCAGGTCGTGGGTTATTTTGCCAATACGCTGGTGATCCGGCAGCAACTGGGTGAGCTGCACAGCATGGCGCAGCTGTTGGCCAGTACCAAAGAACAGGTGATGGCGGCTTATGAGCATCAGTGGTTGCCTTTTGAAGTGCTGGTCGAACAACTGAAGCCTGAGCGTAACCTCAGTTACAGCCCGCTATTCCAGGTAATGTTTGGTTTGAGCCATCCATCCGTCGATCCTGATGTTTTTGCCGGCGAGGCCCAGCTGATGCTGCGAGAACACCAGCTGGCAAAGTTTGATTTGTCGCTGATGCTGGAAGTGTCAGGATCGCCAGAGCAGCCGCAACTTGGTGGTTATCTTGAGTTCGCCACGGCTTTGTTTGAACGCAGCACCATGCAACAGTGGCTCAGCCATTATCAGCAGTTGCTGCATTCGGTCTGTCAGGCCGATACTCAGCAACTGCAAGTCGACTGGCGCACGTTGGCGATGTTGTCGCCGGGGCAGCAACAGCATGCTTGCAAGCTGGGGGCTGGCCATCAGCTGGCAACGCAGCAGCACAACCTGTTGCAGCGTTTTTATCAGAGTTATCTGCAGGCGACCGACCACGTTGCAGTGACGGATCTGTATGGCAACTACTGCTACCGTCAGTTGGCTGGCTCAGCCTGGACGACCGCACAGCAATTGCTGGCCGCTGGCGTGCAGCCGGCGGAACCGGTGCTGTTGGCTACGTCGGCAGATGTATCGCGCATTGTGGCGCTGTTGGCGATTCAGATGGCCGGGGCCTGTTATGTGCCGGTAGATCCGGCCAACCCGGCGCAGCGCAACCAGTGGATAGCCCGTCAGACCAATGCCAGAGTATTGCTGCATTCGGTGGGGCAGCCAGCCCCGGCAGGTCTGGCTGACGCGAATGTGCAGTTGTTAGCGGTTGAGCAGATGCTGCCTGAACAGGCTGAGACGGCAGGCTCAGAGGCCGGGGTATTGTCTGTGCAGGATTTCAGTCAGTTGCCAGGCTGGCAACTGGATAGCGCCGCGCCTGTTTATCTGATGTTCACTTCCGGTTCGACCGGCGAACCTAAAGGCACTTTGATTCCGCAGCGCGGTGTCCTGCGTCTTGTCACGGCTGCCAGCTTTATGCAACTGGACGACTCTGTGGTATTTCTGCAAGC